>JAKFUJ010000361.1 GCA_021732805.1 Betaproteobacteria bacterium
GTCGAGCCGACACCGGCCGAGGCGAGGTTGAACTGACCCTTGCGGCTTTTGCCGAGCGCAATGAATTCGCGGATCGTTTTCGCCGGCAGCGACGGCGTGACGCAGAGCGCCGTCTGCGTCCTGACAAAAAGCGATACCGGTGCAAAACTGTTGACCGGGTGATAGGGGATTTTGGTCTGCACATGCGGTGCAATGGTCAGCACCGCTGCGGTGAACGCGCCCAGCGTGTAGCCGTCGGGGGCTGCACGCGCGGTGACATCGGCGCCGATCACGCCGCCGGCGCCGGGCCGGTTATCAACAACGATCTGCTGTCCGAGCTGCTCGGACATGCGCGCGAACGCGATGCGGCCAAAAATGTCGCTGGTGCTGCCCGGCGCATTGGCAACGATCATGCGGATCGGCCGCTGCGGATAGTCTGCCGCAAAAAGCGTTTGCGGCAGAGTCAGGCCACAGGCCATCAATACCAATAATCCTGCCCTCGACATTTCTCCTCCGTATCGTTTTTAAGCGGCCGCTTTTCGGCGTTACCGTCATTCTGTTATATGCTACCGGGCGTCATACTCCTCACCACTTCATCTTACCTTTGTAAAGGATGGTCATGGCAAGGCTAGAACCGCTGCCGATCGGCGCAGCACCGGAACTGAAAGAGATGTTCGAGAAACAGCTCGCCACCAATCACTATGTGGCCAACAGCCAGCTCATCATGCAGCGCAAACCCAAGCTGGTGATGGCGCTGCGCGGCCTGTCTGCCGCCGTGTTCGATGCCGACGGCGAGGTCTCTTTGGGACTGAAGCGTCTGCTCGCCTATGTGGTCGCACGCACCCACGGCTGCCATTACTGAATGGCGCACAACGCTGGGGGGTCTCTCCAGCAAGGCATACCGGCAGAAAAACTCGAAAAAGTATGGGAATTCCGCAGCAGCCCGCTGTTCAGCGCAGCGGAGCGTGTCGCGCTGGAATTTTCCATTGCCGCGGCGTCGCAGCCCAATGACGTCACCGATGAACTGTTCGAGCAGATGAAAAAACACTGGAACGAAGGACAGATTGTCGAAATTACCGCGCTGATTTCGTACTTCGGTTTCATGAACCGCTGGAACGACACCATGGCCACCCCGCTGGAAGAGCACCCCATCGAGAAAGCCGAGAAACACATCGCGCAACACGGCTGGTCCATCGGCAAGCACAAACGAGGCTGACTTCAGGCCGGGCGCCCGGCCGGCACAGCCCGTGAACCAGACGCGCCGCTGCACAAGGCGCGCAATGCAACGGAGGGGATTCATGCGCCTGACATTCCAATCACGCGGGATGGCGTTGGGAGCCTGCCTGCTTGCGGCAACAGCCGGGCTGCCTGCTGATGCCCAAACTTACCCGACCAGATCGGTGCGGGTGATCATCGGTTATCCGGCCGGTTCCGGTAACGATGTCATTGCGCGGCTGGTCATGAGCGCGGCGGGCAAAAACCTCGGCCAGCAATTCATCATTGATAATCGCCCGGGTGCATCCGGCAACATCGGCGCCGAGATGGTCGCGCGCAGCGCTCCCGATGGCTACACCCTGCTCAATGCACCGGGTTCGATATCGGCAACACCATCGCTGACGAAAAACCTTGCATACGATTTGCTGAAGGATCTGGAGCCCATAGCCATCATGGCCTCTGTTCCTTTCATTCTGGTAGTGCATCCCTCGTTGCCGGTGCAGTCGGCGCGCAGCCTGATCAGCTTTGCAAAAAACCGCCCCAACCAGCTCACTTTTGCCTCCAGCGGCGCCGGCGGCCTGCCGCATCTGACCGGCGAACTGTTCCGCATCCAGACCGGACTGAAGCTGCTGCATGTGCCTTACAAAGGAACCGGACAGGCCAATCTGGATGTCATTCGCGGTCAAGTGTCGATGATCTTTACGCCGGCGGCCTCGGTGATGCCGCATATCCAGTCCGCTCGTCTGCGTGCATTGGCCGTGACCACGAATGAGCGGCTGAGCGGTCTGCCCGAAGTGCCGACACTGACCGAATCCGCTTTGCCCGGGTTCGAGTCGCGCAACTGGGTGGCGCTGTTCGCACCCCGGGGCATAGCCGCTGACATCAGCCAACGCCTGAACACCGAAATCAACCGTGCAGTGCAAACACCGGCAATGCGGGCGAGTTTTGCGAATATTGGCTCCGAGCCCATGACCGGCACCCCGCAACAGTGGAGTGTTTTCGTACGCGATGAAGTCGCCAAATGGGCGAAGGTCATCAAGGCATCGAACATTACGGCTGAATAGTTGCTTCGGGGCCGGCTACTCCATATCCGCAGCCCGGGCAGGTCAGGATGCGAACATCCGGGTGGAGTACACTCGCGCCATCATGGCTGAAATTACGTTCTCCCCTTCCTGGATCGGCTTTGCCGCTGCGATGCTGACCACAGCCGCTTTTGCGCCGCAGGCGATCCAGGCCTGGCGCTCGCGCTCGACGCGTGATGTGTCACTCGCGATGTTCACGCTGATGGTGTCGGGCATCATCCTGTGGCTGTTCTACGGCATCCTGATCAACGATCTGCCGCTGATACTCGCCAACGCGGTGACGCTGATGCTGGCCGGCGCGATACTGGTCGCGAAGATTCGCTTTCGTTAGACGGCGCAGTTCGCACTTGCAGTAATAGACAAACTACTGCATAGAAAAACGGCGCCCTCTGGCGCCGTTTTCCCAACCTCCTCCTCAGTTTGTTCTGCCTTTTTTTTCAGGCAACGCTGGTTACCGATGCTTCCGTCCGGCTCATCGCACGGTTTCGCGAAAGCTGCTCGTCGACCAATGCAACGATGTGATGCACCGTTTCGTTTTCCTTGCCGCGCTGGCGTGCGATGCGCTGCACCAGGCTGTCCACCCGTTCGATATTCACTGCGCCGCCGAACAGAGCACGCGCAGCGGATGACGGCTTGCCCAGCCCTTGCGCGGCTTTGGCGTATTTCTCAAAAAGCACGAGATCTTCCGCGTCGGCGCCCAGCCCCGTGCACAGGTTGACCACCCATTCATAAATGCGGCGTGATTCATCAATGTCGCCATGCACCGCCTCGCGGATCGGGATCATGTCCAGTTCGCGCACGCAGCGGTAGTTGCCGGCGATCAGCATCGGCCACTTGGCCAGCGGCACAAAAATCGAATCGTGGGTTTTCAACTTGACCGGGATTTCGAGCGATTCGCCATTGAGTTGGTAACGCGCATCTTCGATGTCGGCCTCGAGACCGCGCAGGATGGCGGTATGTGCTTCGGATTCGAAGCGCGCCGCCTTGAAGTTGGTCGGCAATCCGACCTGCAGCACATTCTTTTCAGCCTCGGGCGGACGGAAGGCCTGCGGGTCGGGGCTGGCCAGCGTGATCAGCGTCGGATCGAAGCCCTCCCACACCGACGCGTCGGTATAACACGGCCGCAGCAAATCCACAGCAATGCCCGGCAGGCGCCGCAGGTACGGCAGCGGCGGCATGTTCATGATGGCAAGGCAGGGTTTGCCGGAGCCCGCAATGCGGCGCATCAGTTCGCGCACGCCCGGCGCGCCATACTGGGGCTCCTGCATGCCGAACACGATCAGGTCGTAGTGCTGCGGATCGGCCTCGGCCGGGGTCAATGCGCGCAACTCGCCGGGCAGATCGAGCGAGGAAATTTCCACCGCTTCGGCACGATCACGCAGCGGGAACCGGACCCGGGTGCCGTCGCGGTTGATCAGACGGGCCGTCGGGGCCGTGCACACCAGCGACACGTCATGGCCGGCCATCAGCAGTTTTGTGCCCAGCAGCGAGCCGTAAGAGGCGCCCAGTATCAGAACCTTGCTTTTCATGTGAAACTCCCTTGGTAAATTGCTCGGGTTTCGTGTTTTGTCACAGTGTGTGCAATGCATCATAGGCCGTCCTGTTGAAAAATTTGACATCAGAAATTTCACAGTGTTAATTTCACAATAATCTCCCTGCCTTTTCACCGGTTTTCACTGGAAGCTGCACCCCGCCCATGAGCCTGCATACCCGCCAAAGCCACTTTCTCGGCACCAAATTGCGCGCCCTGCGTAAACGCAACGGCCTGACGCTGGAAGAACTGTCGGCACGCTGCAGCCAGCAGGACCGCGAAAAAGCGCCTTCGGTGTCGTACTTGAGCATGATCGAGAGCGGCAAACGCGTGCCCTCGCCCGAAGTACTGGCGCTGCTGTCGCAACTGTTCCAGCGTGACGCGAGCTGGTTCCTCGACAACAACCCGGAAACTGAAGTTACCGTCAGTGATCAGCGCAGCGGCGGCGCAACGGCGGTGCCGCTGGAACCGGCGTTCCTGTTTTCGAAGGAGCTGCTGCAGGCAGCGATTCCGGAACTGCTGGCGCAGACCGGCACCACCGGCCGCCAGTTCGCGCATCTGCTGATCCGTTCGTACCAGGAAATGTCGCGCAACGATTTTCCTGATCTGGAGCGTGCCGCCGAGCAGGTCGGACAACGCCGCTTTCCGCTGGGCGTGGAAGACCTGATGGCGCTGTGCAAACACCACGGGCTGAAGCTTCACTGGTTCGAGCGCAAACCGGTGCTCGCGCGCGACAATGACCGCGAGCTGCACAGCATGGTGCGTTCGTTTTACGAAGCGCCGCATACGATTTATCTCAACCGCGAACTGGAATCCGATCCGGCGCGGCTCAAGTTCGACCTGGCATCGCATCTCGCGCACAAGGTGCTGCACGGCGGCGACGGCCTCAAGGCCACACACGCCACCGGCGGTGAAATGGGGGGCAGCCCCGACGGCAGCAGTCCGATCAGCGGCATGAGTCCGCAGGATGTGCTGCACGCCTGGCGCGATTTCGAATGCAGTTTTTTTGCCGGCGCGCTGCTGTGTCCGAAGGTGCCGTTCCGGCGTTTCCTGACGCGCGAGTCGTACCGGGTCGAGGCCGGCGAAAAAATCGATCTCACACCGGCCGCAGTGATGCGGCGCATGACCAAGGTGTCGCCGTATCCGTACTGGCATTTTTTCGATGCCTATCCACCGGGATATCTGCGCGCGGTGTATCGCGGCAACGGCATTCCGCTGCCCTGGGGCAACATGGCGCAGGTCACCGATCCCTGCCCGAACTGGGCGGTGTTCCGCATGCTTGATGCCAAAAGCGGACCGGATCGCGGCTCGCAGATTTCGGTGCTGCGCGACGGCGACCGGTCGCTGCTTTATTGCTGCCATTCACGACGCACCAAAGACATGGCCGGCAATCCGCACGTGCTTTCGGTCGGCGTTGATCTGGTGCCGGCGTTGCGCTCGCACACACCGGAAACCGACAGCCTGGTCGCGGAAATCACCGCCGAGTGCACGCGCCATCGCGGCCAGGGCAGGATTCCGCCTGCGGCAACCGACGCAATCCGCGCCGTGGCGCGGGTGCTCAACATCGCCTGGATCGAGGATGCGCTGTCGCGCCCGGCGCGCGTGATCTGCCCGCGCAGCACTTTTTGCCCGCGCGAGAATCACTGCAACGGCGTCACCATCTCGAACGCGCAGGAAATCACCGATGTGCGCGAGGAAATTCTCAAGGCGGCGAAGCGCAAAAAGTGATGCTGGCCCTGGCCGCACAATTGCCTGTACGCGATGGCGTGGTGATTCCCAGGATATGGGTGACCATCGCGCTGTCGATACTCATCCACATTGCTGCGTTGTGGGAACTGCCGCCGATCGCCATCCGGATGCCGGGGCCGCTTGAAACCGAGACCCGCGGCCCGCTGTCGTTGCGGCTGGTTCCTCCGGGTCCGCCGGCCCCGCCTGCGATCTCTGTGCCGCCGCAACCATCAGCCCGGCCTTCCCCGCCGGAACCACGGCCCAAAGCTGCGCCGCGGCCGCAGCCTCCTCCGCCTCCGGTTATTGCACTGGAGCAGCCGAAACCCGACACGCCCTCTCCGACGGTACCGCCGGTTCCTGCGCCCAAACCTGCACCCCCTTCCATCGCGGGTGACATGGACTCATACATTGCGGCCCGGAGACAAGCCCGCGGCGCGCCTGAAACGCCACCTTCAGCGGCCGAAGACGCCGACGCCCGCAGGAAAGAAATTATTGCGGGCAACCTCGGCTCATCGCGCGACCAGGCCTTCGGTTACGACCCGTCACGGGGCGGCGGGGTGTTTCAGATCGAAAGCCTGAGCCTCGACTACGCAGAATTCCTGTTCCACGGCTGGAACAAGGACATTGGTCGCAACAGCAAACAATTAATCGCCGTGCGCAAGGGCGACGCCGGCGACATCCGTGTTGCGGTGGTGCGCAAGATGGTATCCATCATCCGCGAATATGAGAAAGAGGATTTTGTCTGGGTATCGCAGCGACTGGGGCGCAGGGTTTTGCTGTCGGCCCGCGCCCGCGATCGCACCGGGCTCGAAGAATTCATGATGCAGGAATTTTTTTACAATGCCAGGCCGGCACAGAGATGACAAGATATCGCCGTTTTGAGCCGCCAGAAGCTCATGCAGTCCATTACATTGATTTCAGTCCGAGGAGATTTACCATGCGCATACCGATATTTCTGTTGCTGCCATTGATGGTGGTTACCCCGGTTTCCGCGCAGAACTGGCCCGCCAAAACCGTGCGCATCATTTCGCCATTCGCTCCCGGCGGCGGCAACGATACGCTTTCGCGCCTGATCGCCGGTTCATTGAGCATGCCCGCGCGCCTCGGGCAACAGGTGATCGTCGAAAACCGCCCCGGCGCCAACACCATCATCGGCACCGAGTTTGTGGTGAAATCCCCGCCCGATGGTTACACGCTGATCGTGTTGCCCAATGCGATCACCATCAATCCGCATCTGTACCGCAAGCTGCCGTTTGATGTGACCAAAGACCTTGCGCCGGTCACACAGATCGGCACCAGCCCGCTGATTCTGGTGGTGCATCCGTCGTTTCCGGCACGCACCACCAAGGAGTTTCTCGTGTTAGCGCGTGCACGGCCCAACGACATCACCAACGGTTCATCCGGCAGCGGCTCGCTGGGGCATCTTGTCGGGGCGTTGATGGATATCACGGTGGGCACCAAGCTCGTTCATGTGCCATACAAGGGCACGGCACTCGCGGTGACGGAACTGCTCGGCGGTCAGATTGTGCTGTCGTTTGCTTCAGCCATTACGGTCATGCCGCACGTCCGGTCGGGACGTCTGCGTGCCATTGCAGTGACCGGACCCAAGCGCTCGCCCGCGTTGCCGGATATTCCGGCGATTGCCGAGACCGTACCCGGATTTTCTGCCGAACTGTGGTACGCGATGTTCGCGCCGGCCAATACGCCGGCGGACATCATCAATCGTCTGAACAGGGAAGTGGGGGAAGTCCTCACCCAGCCGGACATCCGTGAAAAACTTTCGGCTCAGGGTGTGGAGACGCAAACCAGCACGCCGCAGGAAATGACAAAACTGATCGCGTCCGATATCCGCAAATGGGAGAAAGTCGTCAAGGCCACCGGCACACGCATCGACTGACGCTGATCGCACCAGTCAACACGGGAATCACGCCGGTCTTGCCGGCCACACCGGCTGGCTGTGCCCCAGCGGCACCATGGTCCGCGCCCACCGCGGCGGCGTCTCCGACATACGCAATACCGGCGACAGGTGTTGCAGCCGGCCGACCGGCGTTTCACTCGTCATCGACCAGCGTTTGAGTTCATCCGGCGTAAAGTCCTTCGCCACATTTTTCAGCTCCGCTACCGGCACTTGGCCTCGACTGACCAGCCAGCGTCCGACTTGCGCCAGTGAAATCCGCACATGCCAGCTGCCGCCTTCACGCGCGCGGCGACCCAGCGCCACCATGGCGCCGAACGCCATCAGATAACCCGTCAGGAAGTCGATCGCCGATACCGGATAGAACTGCGGGCCGGGTGCGGCGCCGGGAAACACCTCCCCCTGGCGAGTAGTGATACCGCTGACCGTCTGGATCACCGTGTCGAAGCCACGACGCGAGGCCCAAGGTCCGACATGACCAAATGCGCACAGGGAAACCACGACCATGCCCGGGCGCAGTGCAGCCAGCGCTTCGGGCGAAAAGCCGCGACCGGCCAGTGTTCCGGGGCGGTAGCCCTGCGAGAACACATCGGCTTCGCGTACAAGTCCGCGCAGGATTTCCTTTTGTTTTTGGTCGCGGAGATCAAGATGTGCCGAGAGTTTGCCGTGTCCGGTGTCGTACTCCTGACGGCCAAGGCTCGGCAGGTGTTCGGCGCTGATTTTCAGCACATCGGCGCCATGTTCGGCCAGCGTACGGCCACAGGTCGGTCCAGCGATGACACGCGTCAGGTCGAGCACGCGGATGCCCGACAGCGGTCGGTCGCCCGGGGGCGATGGTTCAGCCGGGCTGTCAGCGATCTTGATGATTTCCATCAACGGCAGTGACGCCACCGCCATGCCCTGCGGGTGCTGCGCCCACTCGTCCATCGTACGCACCATGCCACCCGCACCCTTGGCGGCAATGATTGCCTCTTCGAGTTCGAGCGCATCCCACTGCGCCACAGCCTTGCGTACGGTCTCGCGGTCTTCGGGCACACCCAGCACTTTCAGCGCGGCGGCACGGTGATTCGGAAAATTGCAGTGCAGATAACTCCAGCGCCCGTTCTTCGCCGGATAGGTGCCCATGACCGCATTGGGTGCCGGCGAAACATAAGTGCCATCGATGGTCAGATAGTGTCCGCTGCGCAGCGATGCCGTCGCCTGACGGGTATCGACGGCAACACGCTGTTCGCGCCCGGTGCGCAGCTTCCACAAGTCTGAAGCGGCGAGTCCGACCGCAGCCAGCGTGGCAGCAGCAGTCTCACTGATGCGGAAGGGTGTAGGCAGTACTGGATCGGCGCCACCCGTGATCTCGACAACGTCAGCGAGTGTCTCGGACCAGCCGGCTAACGGCAGAATGGTGCGCAGTGCGGCGTTGCTCATGGTTCAGACTTTCTCTTAACAGAACACGGGCGATGCAGATGATTATTCAGGGGGGTCGGTGATCATATACAGATGTATCGCAAACACGGTTTCCCGTTATCAAGATACGAACAGCACCGGCAGCAACTGCTCAAAACCAATCGGACTCAAATCACCATCAAAACGCTCGGTCGCCCGCAACGACGCTATTGCGCTTTTATTCCGGCCTGCTTGATCCCCCGCCGCCACTGATCACTCTCGGTACTGATGTGCCTGGCGAATTCCGCGGGCGTGCCACCCACGGCCTCGGGGCCGTCAGCGGTAATGCGCTTGATCATGTCCGGTGCGTGCATGGCCCTGGCGGTCTCGGCGGCAATCCTGTCGACGATGGCTTTCGGCGTCGCTTTCGGTGCAATGAGGCCGTACCAGTTGACGACGACAACGCCGGGCACGCCAGCCTCGGCGAGCGTGGGCGTGTCGGGCATTGCCGGCGCACGTTTGGCCTGTGACACCGCCAGCGCGCGCAAACGTCCGCTCTTGATGTGGGTCTGCGCCGAGATGATGGTCGCAAACGACATGTTGATGCGCCCGCCGACCAGGTCCGCATAAGCGGCGCCCATGCCTTTGTACGGAACATGGGTCATGCTGGTGCCGGGGCGATGCCCAGCAGTTCGGTGGTCATGTGGATCGGGCTGCCGATGCCGGATGACGCGTAGTTCAGCTTGCCCGGATCCGCTTTCGCGTATTTGACCAGATCGAGCGCCGATTTGACCGGCAGCGACGGATGCACCACCAGCACATAACCCTGCGCGGTGACCAGCGACACCGGCGCAAAATCATGCGCCGCATTGAGGCGGGATTTGTAGAGCAGCGGGTAGATTGCCGTGGTGGCGCTGATCATCATCAGCGTGTGCCCGTCAGGCACGGCATCATCCAGAATTTCCAGCGCAATCAGGCTGCCTGCGCCGGGGCGATTGTCGACGATCACGCTTTGTCCGAGCGCTTCGGTAAAACTGGCTGCGACGCTGCGCGTCACGGTATCCATGCCGCCGCCGGCAGCCAGCGGCACGATCACCCGCATCGGCCGGCTCGGAAATGTCTGGGCGTAAGCCGCGGTTGTTGCCAGCGCGAAAAACAGCGCGAGCGCCCTCATGCCGATATTGCTGTTCATGGCACCCCCTCCAACCTGTATTTGTTTGTTGTTGGCTTCCGGAGGAAGATGCCACGGAACCAACGCTGCCCGCAACCCGTATCCGGCGGGGCTGTTTGCTGCTTGCTCTCAGCGCAAAAGCAACTGTCCGGCCATCCAGCGCGCATCGCATGCCCGCCTTGGGCCGTCATGCTCTGACGCCACTACTGCCCCGTCAAACAGCACGACCAGCGCACCTGCGGTTGCCGCGGGGTTGGCCACTCCAGCCGCCCGAGTCCACTCCACGAATTTGCCGTGCAGCCATTCACGCTGTTTTGCGGCCACTAGACGTGCCGGGTGTTCGGGATCGCTCAGTTCGGCCACCACGTGCTGCAGCGGGCAACCGCGAAAATCGGGCGATTTCGTCATATCGACAACCCAGTCGAAAAAACGCAGCGCGCGTTCTGCAGGTGGCGTATCGATGACATAGGCCTCGATCTCCGCCCTAGCGCTGGTGACACGGCGCTCGATGTGGGCCGCTACCAGATCATCCTTGCAACCAAAATGCAGGTAGAGAGAAGCCTTGGCCGCACCGGCTTCGGCCAGAACCCGGTCAATGCCGACGGCGCGCACGCCCTCCGTGTAGAACAGGCGGTCAGCCGTATTGAGCAGCCGTTCGCGGACACCGGGCTGCAGTGCCGGAGGGGACTTGATCTTGGCTGAAGTTTTTTTTGCTGGCATGACTTGACAATACAGACAGATCTGTCTACAGTCAATCCGAATATAGACAGATCTGTCTGTTTTTAAATTAATTGAAAGGAGTTCGACATCATGGGTTTTTCAGTAAAAGGCAAAACAGCGCTGGTGACCGGCGCCAATCGCGGCATCGGCGAAGCCATTGTGGATGCGCTGGTGAAGGCTGGCGCGGCAAAGGTTTACGC
>JAKFUJ010000063.1 GCA_021732805.1 Betaproteobacteria bacterium
GCGCTGCACGTTGAGGCTGCCGCGCCGTCCGTCGTCGAAGGTTTCGCGCTGCGGATCGATATCCAGTGTGACCACATTGCCCTGCACCCGCGGCACCACGTTGAAGCCGGTATTCGCATCGCGATATTCGGTGCCTTCGACGACGCGATCGACAATCTGGCCGTTGACGATGGTGCGCACAACCTGTCGGCTGCGCACCGGACGCGATTCGCCGACACGAATGTAGGCGCTGGAACCTTCGAGCACCTGAATCGACTGCGATGTGCTGGAACTGCTGGAACGCTGGGTATCGACAACACGCCCGCGCAGACGGTCATCACCGTTGCGAAATGTAATGTTCCCGCCCTCTCTGGAACCGCTGCCGGGTACGGTGATGCGGGTGTTGTCGTTGCCTGTGCTGCCCGACAGCTCCGCCTCGCGGCGGTTACGGTCGAGGTCTGCATCCTGGCGCACGGTGATCAGCAGCCGTTTCGGCGCGGTATCGATTTCGGCCAGCACACGCTTGACCTGCGCCAGCTCGGCGGGCGTGGCCCGGATCACCAGCTGGTTCTGGAACCCGCTGACACTGGATTCGCGTCCGAGCAGTGGCTGGATCACCGGGATCACCTGTTCGCTTTTGCGGTATTTCAGCGGCACCACTTCAACCGTGGACTGCGCGATCACCTCAGCCGCCCAAGCCAGACACAGCAGGAAGAGGACCAGGAACGGCATGCGCAGTAATGAAGTATTCATATAGCTTTCAACGATTGCGGCGAGTCATCAGTTTACCCGCCTCGCAAGGGTGACGCAGGTCGCTGACGACAGGTAATTTCCCCTTTACAATCAATTTGTTATAAATTAAAGTTCGCGCATGAAACGACGCAGGATCATCATCCTCACACTGGCCATCGCCCTGCTGCCACTTTCTGCAGGGGCAGAGGACTCCAGCCCGCCGCCGGATTTTGCCCAGCCCACCCAACAATATGCCCAGGGCATTTTGGGTCAAACCCAGGAACTTGCACTGCGTGCAATGAGTTTCATCGGCGTGCGCTACAAATGGGGCGGCGATTCGCCGGACACCGGCTTCGACTGCAGCGGACTGATTCGTTACGTATACGCCCAGATCACCGGGCAATCCCTGCAGGGCAACGCAGAGGAAATCAGTCGTGCCGGCCGGTCCGTCGATAAACCCGACCTGCAGCCCGGCGACCTGGTTTTTTTCAACACCTTGCGCAAACCGTTTTCCCATGTCGGCATCTATATGGGCGAATCGCGATTCCTGCATGCGCCCAGCCGCGGCGGCGCTGTTGAAATTGTCGACATGACCCAGCGTTACTGGCGCAGCCGTTACAACGGCGCCCGCAGACTCCCGATTTAATTTCTGCCTCGCCTGCCCAAACCCGGGTCGCTTTCACGTCAGCCTTAAATGAAATGATTCTCATTAAGTTGTTTTTGAGAATAATTCTTGTTAGTATTCGCATCAGATTGCTCACAGGCAATGAATTATTTTTATAAACTATTGTTTTTAAAGGATATTTAAATGCGTCTCCTTGCACCTTTGACGTTGACTGCTGCCTGCCTGTTGAGCACACCGCTGCAGGCTCAGGAAAACGTGCTCAATCTGTACTCCTCGCGTCACTACCAGACCGACGAAGCGCTGTACAGCGGTTTCAGCAAAGCCACCGGCATCAAACTGAACCGCATCGAAGCCGGCGAAGATCCACTGATCGCGCGTATCAAAACCGAAGGCGCGGCCTCGCCTGCCGATGTGCTGGTCACCGTCGATGCCGGCCGCCTGTGGCGCGCCGAGCAGATGGGCCTGTTCCAGCCGATCGAATCAAAAGTGCTGAACGAGCGCCTGCCCGCCAACATGCGCACGCCCGACGGCCAGTGGTTCGGTTTCTCCGCCCGCGCGCGCGTGATTGTTTATAACAAAGTCAGCGTCAATCCGGCAGACGTGCAGAACTACGAAGACCTCGCCAACCCGAAACTGAAAGGCAAGGTGTGCACGCGTTCCGGCGGCCATATCTACAACCTGTCGCTGATGAGCGCGCTGATCGAGCATCTGGGTGAAGCCAAAGCCGAGCAATGGGCCAAAGGCGTCGTCGATAATTTTGCACGCGCACCCAAGGGCGGCGATACCGACCAGATCAAGGGCGTGGCCAGCGGCGAATGCGGCGTGGCCATCAGCAACAGCTATTACTACGTACGCCTGATGAAGTCGGACAAGCCCGAAGACCGCAAAATCATCGAAGCCACCGGCCTGATCTGGCCCAACCAGAAAAGTTTCGGCACGCACATGAATGTCTCGGGCGCCGGCGTGATCAAGACCGCTCCCAACAAGGCCGCTGCGATTAAATACCTGGAATACCTGGCCAGCAACGAAGCACAGAGCTATTTTGCCAACGGCAACAATGAATGGCCGGTGGTCAAGGGCGCACCGCTGAACAACCGGGAACTGGCGTCGCTCGGCAACTTCAAGATGGATACACTGAACATCAGCGCGCTTGGCAAAAACCAGCCCGCCGCCCAGAAAATCTTCGACCGCGCCGGCTTCAAGTAATCAACCTCAGGTGGCATGGTGCCCGGGCCCCGGCCTGAGCGTCATCCGCGACAACATGATCAACGGCAACAGCCCCACCAGCACGATGGTGAGCGCTGCCGTTGACGCTTCGGCAAGCCGCTCATCGGCCGCCAGGTTATAGGCCTGCACCGCCAGCGTATCGAAATTGAACGGCCGCATCACAAAAGTCGCCGGCAATTCCTTCATCACGTCGACAAACACCAGCAAGCCCGCAGTCAGCGCGCTGCGCCACAGCAGCGGCGCATGCACTCGCGCCAGCGTTTCACCCGGTCCCAGGCCCATCGAGCGCGCAGCGTCGCTCATCGACGGCGTGATTTTGGCGAGCCCGGCATCCACCGACTGCAAGGCCACCGCAAAAAACCGCGCAAGGTAGGCATAGATCAGTGCAGCAATGCCGCCGGTCAGGATCAATCCGGGGTTGGCGCCCGTTGCGGCTTCCATCCAGCGCGCGAGCACATGGTCAAGCCGGGTCACCGGAATCAGCACGCCGACTGCAATCACCGCACCGGGCACCGCGTAGCCCAGTCCGGCAATGCGGTTCGCCGCGCGCACCAGCCGCGTCGGTGAAACGCGGCCGGCGTAACCCACCATCAGCGCCAGCAGCACCGCGAGGCCGGCGGTAATCACCGCCAGCGTCACCGTGTTGCCGGTCAGCGTCAGGTAGCGCGCACCGAACTGGGCATCACCGGAAGTCAAAGCCATATGCGCCATGATGCCCGTGGGCAGCAGGAATCCGAACACCAGCGGCACCACGCAGAACAGCACCGCGGCAATTGCGCGAGCGCCCTGCAGGTGATACACATTGCGCAGGCGTTTGCGGTGCGATGTCGAATGAAACGCCGCACCGCGCCGGCTGATGCGCTCGAGCAACAGCAGCAGGAATACAAAACCCAGCAGCATCGCCGACAATTGCGCCGCAGCCGCATGGTCACCCAGCGAAAACCACGCCCTGAAGATTCCCGTGGTAAACGTCTGCACGCCGAAATACGCCACGGTGCCGTAATCCGCCAGGGTCTCCATCAATGCCAGCGCGGTGCCGGCGACGATGCCCGGACGCGCCAGCGGCAGCGCGACACGGCGGAACGTGCCCCACGGCCCGTATCCCGACACCCGCGCCACTTCGAGCATGCTGTCGGATTGTTCGAGAAATGCCGCGCGGGCGAGCAGATAAACATAGGGATACAGCACCAGCGCGAGCATGACAATGGCGCCGCCCAGCGAACGCACATCGGGAAACCAGTATTCGCGCACCCCCAGGCCGGTGATTTCCCGCAGCAGTGATTGCACCGGACCGGCAAACTGCAACAGGTCGGTATAGGCGTAAGCCATCACATAGGCCGGCACCGCCATCGGCAGCAGCAGCGCCCATTCGAAAACGCGTCGCCCGGGAAAACGACACATGGTGGTCAGCCACGCGGTGGAGACCCCGCCGATGATGACTCCGCAAGCGACGCCAAGCATCAACAGCAGGGAATTCGCGATGTAATCGCCGAGCACCGTGCTCGCGAGATGGCGCCAGGTATCGGTGGACGGCGCCAGCAGGTTGAGCAGCACCACGATCACCGGCAACGCCAGCACGACTGCCAAGGTCACCGCGATAACCGTCAGCATGCGTGGCAGACGCGCGCGTATTGCGGATCCGTTAGCCCAGCCTTGCGGGAGCGTGGTGGTGGTCACTCGAGGTTGGCGCACCGGAAAACCGCGCGCGTAAGTTACGGAAATTTATGAGAAAATCATTTTAACAAGAATCATTATCAGTCGCCAAACGCTATAATTTGAACATGATTCCACGCCTCTCTTTCAGCGATGTCCGTCAAGCCTACGGCCGTACACCGGTGCTGCAGGGCGTCAGTTTCGACGTCGAACCGGGCATGATTGCCTGCCTGCTCGGCGCCAGTGGCTGCGGCAAGACCACGGTGTTGCGCTGCATCGCCGGTTTCGAACCGGTACGCAGCGGCACGGTCTCACTCGACGGCAGGGTGATCAGCGCAAAAAACATTTCGCTGCCGCCGGAGCAGCGGCGCATCGGCGTGGTATTCCAGGATTACGCGCTGTTTCCGCATCTGACGGTCGCCGGCAACATTGCCTTCGGCCTGCGTGACTTCACCAACGGCGAGCGCGATTCGCGCGTGCGGGAAATGCTGCAGGTGGTCAGCCTCGCCGATCTCGGCGAAAAATATCCGCAGGAATTGTCAGGCGGCCAGCAGCAACGTGTCGCCCTCGCCCGCGCGCTGGCGCCACGCCCGCAACTGCTGCTGCTCGACGAACCCTTCTCCAATCTCGACGTGGAAATGCGCGAGCGGCTGAGTATCGAAGTGCGCGACATCCTGAAACGCGAGCGGATTACCGCGGTGCTGGTCACCCACGACCAGAACGAAGCCTTCAATATCGCCGACATGGTCGGCATCATGAAGGACGGCCGTATTGAACAGTGGGACACCCCGTACCGGCTCTACCATGAACCGCAGACGCGGTATGCCGCTGATTTCATCGGCCAGGGTCTGTTTCTGCCGGGCACCATCATCGACAACTCGCGGATCCGCCTCGAACTGGGTGAATTCGCGCCGGGCACTGCATCGCAATGGCCTGCCGGCACCGCAGTAGATGTACTCCTGCGCCCCGATGATGTACTTCACGATGATGCCAGTGCGATGCAGGCCACGGTTTTGCACAAGGCGTTCCGCGGCGCGGAATTCCTGTACACCCTGCGTCTGGCCGACGGGGGTCTGGTGTATTCACTGGTACCCAGCCACCACAATCACGCCATCGGCGAAAAAATCGGCATTCGCCTCGAACTGGATCACCTGGTTGCATTTCCGCGCAATCCGCCGGTAACGCCTGAAACCCTGCCGGGTTAAGGCCTGACGCTGGTCCTGCGATGGCTCAGGGTCGCCGCCAATTCCTGCACCACCAGCGCGTAATTGATGCTGCGGTTGTAACGCGTGATGACATAAAAATTGTTCAATCCCAGCCAGTAACGCATGCCGGTTTCTGCCTGCGCCCCGATCAGCGCCGCTTTGGCGTCCTCCGCCACCGATTCCAGGGGCGCCACGCCGCGCTTTCTGAATTCAGTCACCGGCATGTGCGGTGCAATGCCCTCCGCCAGCATCGCATCCAGCGTCGTGTCGCCGACTTCTACGGGCACAATCACAGGCGCTCCCGACAGCCAGCCGAAGTGCCGGTAATAACTGGCAACGCTGCCGATGGCGTCATCCACCTGGCGCAGATCGCGACGACCGTTGCCGTCAAAATCCACAGAATATTTGCGGTAACTGCTGGGCATGAACTGCGGCACACCGATGGCGCCGGCAAACGAACCCTTGACAGCATTCAGCTTCCAGCCGTTTTCACGTGCCAGCAGCAGAAACTGTTCGAGTTCGCCGCGGAAAAAATCAGCGCGCCGGGGGTAATTGAAGGCCAGCGTGGTCAGCGCATCCAGCACATTGACGTTGCCGGTGCGGCGACCGAAGATCGTTTCTATGCCTATGGTCGCAACGATAATCTCAGGCGGCACTTGGTATTTCGTTGCCGCGCGCTCCAGTGCCGCAGCATGCTCGTTCCAGAATTTGAGTCCGGCCTCAATCCGCACATCGGTGATATGGCGCGCGCGGAATTCATGCCAGGGCAGCGCGGTGGACGGTGCATCCATGGCGCGAATGATTGAAGGAATTACTTTTGTTTCGCGAAATGCCCGCTCCAGCGCCGTGCGTGAAAAACCATGGCGCTCCACCATCTCAAGCACAAAGGCCTGCGCCTCGGGCGCAAGCTCGGCGCGCGGCGCGGCCGCATGACCGGCCTGCACGGCGACGGCAAGCAAAACGCCGGCAAAGAAACGCCACTTCAAACACTGCAATAACCGCATTAAACCGTTCTCCGCTTGGATAACGCCGGTCGCGTTGCGCGCTTTGACGTCAGGGGGAAAACAGTGAGGTTACCAAGCCGGCGCTGTAATGCGCCAGCATTCCGCATCCGGATTGACCCGGATGCGGAACAACGCATTAGCGTTGCGTAGTCTGCGCCTGGGGGGCGGCGTTGTTTTCAGCGTGCCTCGGTGCAAGGCCGGGATAAGGATCGACCACCGTACCCTTGCCCACGGTATGCATCGACAACAGCGTGCGACCGATGGCCAGCCACTGATCGCGGGCGGCGGGCGGCATGGTTTCATAAATCTTGATCAGACCGACCACATCACCCTCACCGAGATCAATCTGTGCCGGTGCAGTATCACCCACGGCAAGCCAGCGCGCGCGCACCTGCAGCGCATCTGCGACCTTGTACAGATTTTCGTGGGTCATGTTTTTGGTATCGCCGTTGATCCAGCGATGCACCGTCTGCCGCGGCAACCCGATGCGACGGCCGAGTTCGGCTACGGATTTCATGCCGCAAGCCGTCATCGCGGTACGGATGCGGGTGGCAATGGAATTGTTCGGGTCTGACTCTTCCGCCTTGATTCGTCCTCTGCCCATGGTGTCCACTCCGTTTAGTAGGGAAGTCACTGCACGGTGACACCTTAATGCCCATGTCTTACGGCAGGCTTACAGTCCCGCCAGAAGTTGCAGGTCAGCCGTCAAAAAATATCCATAAATATCAATTACTTAAAAATTTGAACACAGCATTTTCAGTTCTCAATTCGTCGCGTCACCGCGCGACTGTTGCCGAAGCACGGCACATAAACCGAATGTGTACCGGGTCCACCGGCGACAATCAAATGAATATCCTCCGGCCGTGGCGAAATCGGCAGCAGCGTTTCGCCGCTTAGCTCACCCAATTCCAGCGTACGTGAAGCGTGCGCGCGGGTGATTTCGTGGGTGCTGAGATTTTTGACCGGCATCTTCGATCTCAGCCACAGTTCGCGTTTCAATCTCGCCTTGTCCCACCCTTCTCGCCTGAAAATCTCCGCATGCTCACTGCCGAGGATGAACCACGGTTCGCCGCCGTGTACATATTCATTGCTCGGCGGATGAATCATCGTTTCAGCAATCACCCGCGCCAGTTCATCCGCCATCTTGGCATGTGTGTTCATGTTCATCGTGCCTTCGGCGCCGACCACGGTCACCGTACTGTCGGTGGCCGCGAATCCGCGCTCGACATGCAACGGCTGCCACGGATGATCTGCTTCGTTTTCAGCACAGCAAAAAGTGAATTTTCCCGGCTGACCGTGAGTGGCACGGTCCATCTCGCCGGGCAGTGCACCGCCGATGTTCTGCAGGATCAAGCGCATGGCGCGGCCCAGCGTGGCATTGGCCCATGCCCCCTGACCGATACAATTGAACGTGGCATTCACCTGCAGCCGCTGCGCCAGCGGGCCGTTGATAATCAGCCACACCGCCACCGGATTGGTTGTCGCCTGTATGCCCTGCAGGTTGAATTCCGGATCGGCAACTGCAGCGGTCGCCGCAATCAGCACCGGCAGGCATTCCGGATCGCATCCGGCGAGCACGGCATTGATGGCAATGCGCTCCACGGTGGCCGCGCCATATCCGGGCGCTACGCTGGCAATGACTTCGTGAGGGTTGCGCCGCGTCTGCGCCAGCATGCGTTCCACCCGGGCTGCAGTCGGCGGCACGATGGGCAACCCGTCGCCCCAGCGCCGTTCACGATAAATGCGGTTGATGGCTTCGAAATCGTCCGGCGTCTCGAAGGTCGCTGCGCGGTCGGCGTGGGCTGCGCTCATGTCGCCCCACTCAACAGTTTTGCGATGTCATCCGCGCATTGCTCGGCGATCTTACGCACGTCCTCGCGCTTGCGGCCGCCAAAAGGATGCGGAATGACTGCGATCGGCAGCGCCGCATTGCCCAGCGCGCGTGCCTGGGCACGACCCAGTGTCAGGAAGGCTGTCGAACACACGGTGATGGCCGCCTTGCCCCGCTTCGCTACTTCGATGCTGTCGTGGACACTCCACGACGCGCATGAGCCTCAATCGCCGGATCCGGCGATGACCACATCACATTCTCCGGCCAACGCGGCAATTACCTCAGCCTCGGCTGGAAGTGATGCCGAAGTCTTGCGACGTTTGATGACACGTGCTGCGCCATGGCGGCTCACCAGCAGTTCTGCCAAGTCATCCACCAGGAGATGAAAATTGGGTTTGGCGTTATCGATAAATCCGATGACGGCGCCGGCAAGCGCCGTTCGTTTTATCGGTGCAACAGCAGCCTCTACGGAGCCGCCGCGTGGCGCTGTCGGGTCAAACAGCATGATGGTTGCGGTCATATCGTCCTCTGCAATGAATCAACAGTCTTGAATTGACATGGATGGGCAGGATTTACAGGATAGGGACATATTGCACGCGCTCCGCGAATGCCTGGTTCATCCTGCTCATCCTGTCTATCCTGTTAAATTAAAAGTTACGATAGCTCAGAGATCCAGCTTGATATTCGCCTGCTTCACCAACCGGGTCCACAGAGCAATTTCGCTGCGTACGAAATTCTGCAATTCCTCCGGGCTGTTGCCAACCGGCGTTGCGCTCAGCGCAGTCAGTTGGTCGCGCATCTGCGGCGCGGCCAGTGCCTTTACGGTTTCGCCATGCACTTTTTTGACGATGGCCTGCGGCGTGCCGGCGGGCGCCAGCATCGCATACCACAACGTCGACTGGTAACCCGGAACCGTATCTGAAACCGTGGGCACATCCGGATAAGCCGGCGCCCGCTTGAGGCTGGTCATCGCCAGCGCGCGCAGGCGTCCTGCCTTGACATGCGGCATTGCCGGCAACGGGCTGGTGCAGATCATTTGCACCTGACCGCCGACAACATCGATCAGCGCCGGTCCGGCGCCCTTGTAGGGAATGTGCACGAGATTGATGCCGGTCAGCGATTTCAGCAACTCCACCGACATGTGTCCGCCGGTACCGGGACCGGATGAGGCGTAATTGATGCGTCCCGCCTGGGACTTGGCCAGCGCAATCAGTTCCTTGATGCCAGTCGCCTTCAGAGACGGATGTACCACAAACACCAGCGGCGATTCGGCGACCAGCGTGATCGGCGTAAAAGCCTTCATCGTGTCATAAGGCAGATTTTTGCGCAGCGCCGAGTTGATCGAATGCGTCGCGCTGGCGAGAAACAGCGTATAGCCATCGGGCGCGGCATTGGCCGCAATCTGCGTGGCGATGATCTGCCCGCCGCCACCACGGTTGTCGCTGACGAACTGCTGATTCATCGCCGCACCCAGGCTATTGCTGACAAGACGCCCAACAATATCCCCTGCGCCACCGGGCGGATAAGGAATGATCAGGCGCACCGGGCGTTGCGGATACGAATCAGCCGCGTACGCAATCGCAGTGGAAGCAAGCGTCATCCACAATGCGATCAGACATGAAAGAGGGAATGATTTATGCAACATGCTGTCCTCGTGTAGTTCGTCAGTCACGTTTTATTTTTTGTAATATCGATATTACCGCGGTCTGGCTGGCGGCTGCTGCATTGATTAAAATATGGACTGCAAAACCCACCAACGAAAGCTCGCACATGATCCGCATCACCGATGTCAGGGAAGTGACCAAACCGATCGCCTCGCCGATCCGCAACGCCTATATCGATTTCAGCAAAATGACCACCAGTCTGGTCGCTGTGGTTACTGACGTGAAAATCGACGGCAAGGCAGTGGTTGGTTACGGCTTCAACTCCAACGGACGTTACGGTCAGGGCGGTTTGATACGCGAACGTTTCGCGCCACGGCTGCTTGAAGCCGATCCCGCGACGCTGCTCAATGCAGCTGGCGACAACATTGACCCGCATCTTGCCTGGGACGCGATGATGCAAAACGAAAAACCCGGCGGTCACGGCGAACGTTCCGTTGCCGTCGGCACCCTCGACATGGCGATCTGGGATGCCGTGGCCAAAATCGCGTGCAAACCACTGTTCCGGCTGCTCGCCGAACAGCATGGCGTCAAGGCGAATCCCAAAGTCTTCGTCTATGCCGCCGGCGGTTATTACTATCCGGGCAAGGACCTGCAGGCGCTGCGCAATGAAATGCGCGGTTACCTCAATCGCGGTTACAGCGTGGTCAAAATGAAAATCGGCGGCGCCGACATTGCCGAAGACCGGCGGCGCATCGAAGCTGTGTTACAGGAAATCGGCAAGGACGCGCGACTCGCCGTCGATGCCAATGGTCGTTTCGATCTGGAGACCGCCATCGCCTATGCCAAGGCGCTGCGCGACTATCCGCTGTTCTGGTACGAAGAAGCCGGCGACCCGCTGGATTTTGCATTGCAGGCGGCGCTGGCCGAGTTTTATCCGGGACCGATGGCCACCGGCGAAAACCTGTTCAGCCACCAGGATGCACGCAACCTGCTGCGTTACGGCGGCATGCGTCCGGACCGCGACTGGCTGCAGTTCGACTGCGCCCTTTCT
>JAKFUJ010000201.1 GCA_021732805.1 Betaproteobacteria bacterium
ATTTCAATGCGGTCCAGCGGTTTGATGGTGAGCAGGGTGTCGACGAAAAACCGGTAGCCGCGCGACGTCGGGATGCGGCCGGCGGACGTGTGTGGACTGGCGATGAAGCCCATGTCTTCGAGATCGGCCATCACGTTGCGGATGCTCGCCGGCGACAGATCAAGTCCGGAGAATTTGGACAGTGCCCGCGAACCCACCGGCTGCCCGTCGGCGATGTAACGCTCCACCAGGGTTTTCAGCAGCAGTTGCGCGCGCTCATTCAGCCCTTGTGTTTCATTCGCCATGTGAACGATTTTACACAAAAAGCGCGACGTGCCAGCACTCGCCACAGTAGAGCGCCAATGCATTGTTTTTAATGGGTTTGCCCGGCACCGGGCGCAATTGAATTATGGTTTAATGAACGTCGAACAAAAGTGTGGGCGATGCTCATCCCTCACCCGCATGCTCACCAATTAACAATGGCCGCCATGCCTGTCGCTTTCCCCACTGTTGCGCTGATCGGAAAATACAAGACGCCGGAGATCGCCGGGCCGGTGATGAAGCTCGCGCGTTTTCTGGAGGAGCGCGGCGTCAAGGTATTGCTCGACCGGTTGACTGCAGCGCACATCAAGGATTGCCCTTACGGCGTGTTGTTGCTGGAGGAACTCGGTCGCGAGGCTGATCTGGCGATCGTCATCGGCGGTGACGGCACCATGCTCAACATCGCGCGTACTTTTGCGCCATACGATGTGGCCCTGGTCGGCGTCAACCAGGGTCGCCTGGGTTTTCTGACCGACATTTCGCTGGAAACCATGTTCGAAACCATGACCTCGATCCTCGAAGGTCATTTCGTCACCGAAGAACGCATGCTGCTGCAATCCGAAGTCTGGAGCGGCAGCAATGGCAACGGCGGCAGTACTGCGCAGGAATGCGTGTTTGACGTGCTGGCGTTCAACGATGTGGTTGTGGCCAAGGGGTTCCGTGGCGGAATGGTCGAAATCGAGGTGCAGATCGACGGCCAGTTCATTTACAACCAGCGCTCTGACGGGCTGATCGTGGCCACACCCACGGGTTCGACTGCCTATGCGCTGTCGTCCGGCGGACCGATCGTGCATCCGGCGCTGAGCGTGATGGCGCTGGTGCCGGTCTCCCCCCACACGCTGTCCAACCGGCCGATCATCGTCAGCGGCGACAGCACGGTCGAGATTGTCGTGCGCAGCGCAGACGATCCGCGCGCGCATTTCGACAGCCATTCGCATTTCGACCTGCGTGAGGGCGATCGTGTCATCGTGCGTCGCTATTCGCACAAGATCAAGCTGTTGCATCCCGTCGGCCACAGCTATTACGCGATGCTGCGCGAGAAACTGCACTGGAACAGGGACTGAGCCCGAAATCCTCCGCACCATGCTGCAACGGCTGACCATTCAGGATTTTGTCATCGTCGAGCGTCTTGAGCTGGAATTCGGCGCGGGGTTTACCGTTCTCACCGGAGAAACCGGCGCCGGCAAGTCGATATTGGTTGATGCGCTGGCCTTGACGCTGGGCGAACGCGCCGACGCCATTGCCGTGCGTCAGGGAGCGTCCCGTGCCGATGTCACCGCTGAATTCGCGACCGACGGCAACGGGCCATTGCAGTCGTGGCTGATCGATCGCGATCTGGCCGGCGACGAAGGCATCTGCCTGCTGCGGCGTGTGGTCGAATCCTCCGGACGCTCGCGCGGATTCATCAATGGGCATACTGCGACCGCTGTGCAATTGCGCGAAGCGGGGGATTTTCTGGTGGATATCCACGGCCAGCACCAGCACCAGTCGTTGAGTCGTGCGGCGACCCAGCGCATGCTGCTGGATGCCTATGGCGGCTTGACGGCGCAGTCGTCAGCAGTTGGTGACGCATGGAAAACATGGCGGCGGCGGCGCGAGGAACGTCTGGCTTTCGAGGGCAATGCCGCGGCAATCAGCGCCGAGCGTGAGCGCCTGGACTGGCAGCGGCAGGAACTGGATGCACTGAAACCGGCGCCCGGCGAATGGACGGCGGTCGGTGCGGAACACGCGCGGCTGGCTCACGCCGCAGGATTGATCGAGGCGGCGCAAGCCGGCGTTGAAATACTCGAAGAAGGCGAGGGCGCAGCATTGGCGCAATTAAACGGGGTCATTGCCCGGTTGCAACCCCTACTTGCGCATGATGCAAGGCTGAAGAACATCCTTGACGCACTGGAGCCGGCGCAGATCCAGTTGCAGGAAGGGGTCAGCGCATTGCGGCGTTATGCGGAACGCACCGATCTGGATCCGCAACGCTTGCGCGAAGTGGAGCAGCGCCTTGACGCATTGCACGGCGCCGCGCGCAAATACCGTGTCGAGGCCGATGCGCTGCACGATCTGGCCGAACATACCCGGCGGCGGCTGGATGAACTCGGCGCCGGTGGTGATCCGCAAACCCTGCGCGCGCGGGAAAACGAAGCAGAAACGGCTTACCGCGAAGCCGCAAAAAAACTCACGGCAGGCCGCAGGAAGGCCGGCAAAAAACTTTCCGAAGCGGTGACTGCCGGCATGCAGGAACTGGCGATGCAGGGCGGTGTGTTCGAGGTCGCGTTGGAGCCGCTGGAAACACCGGCGGCGCATGGCCTGGAGCAGATCGAATTCCGCGTGGCACCCCACCAGAGCATGACGCCGCAGCCGATTGCCAAAACCGCATCCGGCGGCGAACTGTCGCGGCTGTCGCTGGCGATACAGACCGTATTGAGCCGCGTGGCACGGGTGCCGACGCTGGTTTTCGACGAGGTCGATGTCGGCATCGGCGGTGGTGTCGCCGAAATCGTCGGTCGCAAGCTGCAGTCGCTGGGCGGCAAACACCAGGTGATGTGCATTACCCATCTGCCGCAGGTCGCGGCGGCCGCCGATCAGCAGTGGCAGGTGCGCAAGGCGACGGCCGGCGGCAAGCTGGTCTCCGCGGTTGTGACGCTGGATGCAAAGGCGCGCGTCGAGGAAATCGCGCGCATGCTCGGCGGGGTGAAAATTACCGATACCACACGCAAACACGCGGCCGAAATGCTCGGCAAGAAATAACGCATGGCGCGGGGAGTGCCGCTGTTTTATTTGCTGCCGCGGTGCGGGCAGTTCTTGCGGGTGCAGTCGGCGTAGATGTGCAGCGAATGGTCATGGATGCGAAAGCCCCGGTCTTGCGCGACTTTTTCCTGGCGTTTCTCGATTTCCGGATCGTAAAATTCTTCGACGCGACCGCATTGCAGGCACACCAGATGGTCATGGTGACTGCCCTGGTTGAGTTCATAGACTGCTTTGCCGGATTCGAAATGATGGCGCATCAGCAACCCGGCCTGCTCGAACTGGGTCAGTACCCGATAAACCGTTGCCAGACCGGTGTCAGTGCCTTCTTCAACCAGTTTTTTGTAAACGTCTTCCGCAGAGAGGTGGCGAACTTCGCTTTTTTCGAACAATTCGAGGATGCGCAGTCGCGGCAGCGTGGCCTTGAGTCCGATGGTCTTCAGGTCGTCAGGAGAACTCATCGTGATTCCTGTCAGAATGAGACGCCTGCAGCGCTCATGAAATGTGATTTTCGACTATGATACTCGGCTATGATAGCAGCAAAATTTATGACTGAACTTTGTTGCCAAACCCTCGGGCCTGCCGGGTCAGATATCAATCTCCGCTGATGAAAAAAATCCTTGTTTCAACGATGTTCGTGACGCTATTGCTGCAAGGCTGTGGCCGGATACCGATTTTGCCGGGGCTGGCGCCGCACAAGATTGATATCCAGCAGGGCAATTACGTAACCCAGGACATGCTGGCCAAGCTGCAGCCGGGAATGTCGCGCAACCAGGTCCGGTTTGCGCTGGGTACCGCGCTGATTGTCGATCCGTTCCGCAATGACCGCTGGGATTATGTGTATCTGCTGTACAAAAAAGGTGAGCTGGCCGAGCAGCGGCTGGTGACGGTGATATTCCGCGGCGAGGTGCTGGATCGCATCGAGGGTGATGTTGTTGCCGGCGCCAATATTTCGCAACCATCGGCTTCCGGCAAACCCGCTGCCGCTGTGCCGACTGTGCCGGCGGCCGTGCCGGATAAGAAATGAACGCTGCTGCCAGACAGACGCGGATTGCGATTGCCGGCAGCGCCGGTCGCATGGGCCGCATGTTGCTCGAAGCTGTGACCAGTGACAGCAACGCGGTGCTGGCGGCTGCGCTGGAGCAAACGGGCAGTCCGCAGGTCGGACGCGATGCCGGAGAACTGGTCGGCGCGTCGCGCGGCGTGCTGATCAGCGATGATCCTGAAAAAGCGCTCGCGGGTTGCGATGTGCTGATCGACTTTACCCGGCCGGAAGGTACTTTGCGTCACCTGGCCGCATGTCGCAAGCTGGGTGTGCGCATGGTGATCGGCACCACCGGATTCGATGATGCCGGGAAAAAAGCAATTGCCGATGCGGCTGGCGGGATAGCGATTGCGATGGCGCCGAATTTCAGTGTCGGCGTCAACGTCACCTTCAAGTTGCTCGAGATGGCGGCAAAAGCCCTCAATCAGGAATACGATGTTGAAGTGATCGAGGCGCATCACCGCCACAAGGTTGATTCGCCTTCCGGAACCGCCTTGCGCATGGGGGAAGTTGTGGCGCAGGCCTTGGGCCGCGACCTGAAGGATTGCGCGGTCTACGCCCGTGAAGGTGTTACCGGCGAGCGCAAGAGCGACACCATCGGTTTTGCGACGGTGCGCGGCGGCGATCTGGTCGGTGACCATACCGTGATGTTTATCGGCGCCGGTGAGCGGGTCGAGATCACGCACCGGGCGACCAGCCGTGCCAATTACGCCGCCGGCGCGCTGCGTGCCGCGCGCTTCATCATGTCCCGGCCGTCAGGCCTGTTTGATATGTGGGATGTGCTTGGACTGCGCTGACAGACTGTTTGCAAGGTCGCCCGTTTGGTCATGGGCCATGGATCAGGAATCGTCAGCGTTCATTTAATCAAAATCTTGCAAGCCTGTGCGCCCGGTCGCGACGCCCCACACGCGCTCGCGCATCATTTTTCAACAACCTGCCGGCTATCCGGTTTTGCCGCGAACCTTGCGCATCAGTTGCAGCGCGGCGCGCAGGCCTGCTTCGTAGTTTTTGACTTCCCGTGCCAGCGTTTTTTGGTCCCAGCGATAAAACCCGCGACCGCTGTTGATGCCCAGCCGGGATGATTGCACCAGATCGGTAAGACATCGCGGCGGTTTTTTTCCATTATGCAGTGTCGGATAGATTTGCTGCGCAGCCTGGTGATGAATGGTCAGTCCGTTCAGGTCGCGTTGCCGTATCGGGCCGCAGGCGATGTAGCGAAAACCGAAGCCATAACACACTGCCTTGTCGATTTCGGCGGCAGTTGCGATGCCGCTGTCGATCAGATGAAAGGCTTCGCGCAGCATGGCGTGCTGGATCCGGTTGATGATCATGCCGGGCACATCGCGTGAAAGGTTGACCGGGATTTTCCCCAAATCGGTCAGCCATGAGTTGAGGCGCGTGATGGTGCCCGAAGAGGTTGATTTGCCGCGCACCAGTTCGACCACCGGTGCAAGATTGGCGGGGGTCAGCCAGTGCATCCCGGCTGTGCGGTCGCGGTGCCTGATGCCGGCACAGACATCGGCGAGGCACAGGCTTGAACTGTTGGTGGTCAGGATTGTTCGTCTCGGGGCCAGTGCCTCGATGTCGCGAAACAGCCGCTGTTTGAGTGCGAGTATTTCTGGCGCGGCTTCCACGACCAGCACTACCCTGTGCCACGGTATGACGGAGAGGCTGTCATGAACGGCAATACGCGCACTTGCCTTGAGGTCGGCCCCGATGGTTTTGAGAGCCGCCCTGCTGCGCCGGTGCAATGATGCGCGCATAGTCGCCGCCGGTTCGAACAGCTCCACGTTCCATCCGCCGGCGGCGAACACCGCTGCGATGTCGCCCCCCATCTTGCCGCCGCCGGCGATGGCGACGGTTTTCTGCGGCTTCGGCATCTCAATCCAGCCGGACGTTGGCCTGTTTCGCGACCGAGCGCCACTTGGTGATTTCGGCTTTCAGATATTGCGCGAATTCTTCCGGTGTCGAGCCGACGATATCGGCGCCGAGACCGCTGAGTTTTTCACTTATGTCAGGCAGCTTCAGGATGCGCAATATCTCGGCATTGAGTGTTGCGATGACCGGTTTGGGCGTGCCGGCAGGGGCCATCACGCCGCCCCAGGAAACCGACTCGTAGTTCGGGAAACCGGATTCGGCGACCGTGGCGGTATCGGGCAATGACGAGACCCGTTTTTTGGGCGTGACCGCGACAGCCTTCAGGCGTCCCGATTTGACATGCGCGATCGCGGCAAGCACCGTCGGCAGCGCGAATTGAATCTGCCCGCCCATGACGTCGGTCAGCGCGGGCGCGTCCCCTTTGTAGGGAATCGCGCCGATGTCGATGCCGGCCATGCCTTTGAGCATTTCCATCGCGAGGTGGTTGGCGGAGCCGTTGCCGCCGTTGCCGTATTTCGTCTGGCCGGGTCTGGATTTTGCGAGGGCGATCATTTGCTGCAGATTGCTGACGCCAATTGACGCGTTGGCGACGATGACCTGCGGCACGATGGTGGTCAGTGTCACGGGGGCGAAACTTTTTTCGGCGTCGTAGGGGAGTTTTGAATAAACGCCGGGATTGATCGCATTGGGCCCCAGATTCGCCATTAGTATGGTGTAGCCGTCGCCGGTGGCCTTGCTGACGAGATCCAGCGCGATGATGCCGTTGGCGCCGGGGCGATTGTCAATAACCACTTGCTGTCCCCAGGTTTCAGTCATTTTGATGCCCAGCAGCCGGGCGGTGACATCCGAAGCGCCTCCCGGCGGGTAGGGAATGACGAAGCGTATGGGTTTGACCGGATAATTCTGCACTGATGCGGCCGCGCAGGTGACGTACAGCAACGACGCAATTATGAAAAAAACAGTTTTTTTCATGAAGCCTCCGCTGGTAATTTTGGGCTGTTGAGTCAGTTCACTTTGGCGCCCGAGACTTTGACGAGTTTGCCCCATTTCTCGTATTCAGACTGGATGAACTGGCCCAGTTCCTCGGGTGTGCTGGTCGCGATGTTGAATCCCTGCGCGGCGATTTTGTCGCGGGTCGCGGGTTCACGCAGGATTTTCGCGATCTCGCTGTTCAGTTGTGCCACGATGTCCTTCGCAATATTCGCCGGCCCCACGATGGCGACCCAGTTGCCGAGCTCGAACCCCGGAAATCCGGCCTCGATCATGGTCGTGACATCGGGCAGTACCGGATCGCGTTTGGCGCTGGTGACCGCAAGTGCACGCATTTTGCCCGCACGTACGAGCGGCACCAGTTCGGGCATGTTCTGAAACAGCAGTTCGATGTGGCCGGCCATCAGATCGACCGCGGCCGGCCCGCCGCCCTTGTACGGCACATGGGCCAGATCTTTCGCGCCGTAGCCGCGCAGCATCTCGGCGGCGAGGTGCCCTGGCGTGCCGATGCCGGCGGAGCCGTAATTCAGCTTGCCGGTTCGGGAGAGTGTAATCACATCCTTCGGACCCCTGGCCGGGACTACCGGATGAGCGGCCAGCAGCAGCGGGATATCCGCGATTTTGATGATGGGCGTGAAATCCTTGCGCACGTCGTAGCCGAGTTTCGGAAACAGTGTGGCGTTGATGGCGTGCGTTGCACTGATATTGCCGAAGGTGTAGCCGTCAGCGGCAGCCCTTGCCACCGCTTCGGCGCCGATGTTGGCGCCGCCGCCCGGACGGTTGTCGATGAGGACTGTTGCGCCCATGACCTCGGTCATGCGCGCACCGATGATGCGCGCAATGATGTCGTTGGAGCCGCCCGGCGGGAACGAGATGATGTAGCGGAACGGTTTTGCCGGGAATTTCTGCGCCTGCAATGGCGGCGCGATGGTGAGCAGGCCGATGGTTACCGCAACAATGAATACCGCCTGCAAGGGTTGTTTGGACATGATGCTCCTCCATGGGTAATATTTATCTAATTGTTTTTAAAGGTTTATTTATTAAAACCCGGATAATGCTGTTCAACCAGCGCGAGTCCCGCAATCCAGTCGCGACTGGTCCTGTCGTATTGCCCGGGTTGACCAAATTGGCGAGCACGTTCCTCACACAGCGGGCGCGCCGGCGTGACCAGTTCCGTGTTCCCGGCGAGCGCTCCGATCTGGGCACGGCAGGCCAGTTCCAGAAAATGATGCTGGATGTAGACCTCGGGGATGCTTTTGCCGCAGACCACTGCACCGTGATTGCGCAGGATCATCAGCCATTGATCGCCCATGGCGCTGGCGAGCCTTGCCGCGCCTTCTTTTGAGGCGTCATCGCCGTCGTAATCGTAGTAGGCGATGCGGTCATGAAAACGCATCGCCTGCTGAGTCAGCATCAGCAGGCCGTGTTTTTGCGCCGACACCGCCAGGTTGGCCGGCGAGTGCGTGTGCAACACGGCTTCGATGCCCGGGCGCTGGCGCAACACCGCGCCGTGAATGTTGTAGGCGGAAGGCGCGGCCAAGTAGGGCGACTCCAGTACCTGATTGCCGTCGAGGTCGTATTTGACGAGATTGGACGCCGTGACCTGTTCCATGAACACAGTCGCCGGTTTGACCAGAAAATGCGACGGATTGTCCGGCAGGCGTACGGAAATGTGGTTATAGGTCAGATCGACGAACACGAAATGTGCGACCAGCCGGTGTGCCGCTGCCAGTTCGCAACGCAATTGCCACTCGATTTCACTGACCTGCTCGCGAACATTGAGTGTCGTGCGCATGAGCTAGGCCGCTTTCTGGTCGAGCATTCCCGCGGCCTTCAATACCTTGGCAATTTTTGCCCGCGTAGCCTCATCGGGCTGTTTGGTCGGCGGGCGTACCGCAGCCGATTTGAGCCGCCCGGCCATGACCATCGCCAGTTTCATGCGCGCGTGCGCATCACCGGTCGGTTCGCCCATGCCGTAGACGATGTCTTTGAGTGGATTGATGCGTTCCTGGCAGGCCATGGCACGTTTGAGATCTCCGGCCTTGACTGCCTCTGCCAGTTCCAGAATCAGTTCGGGAATGAATGAAGCGAAGCCGAGCAGGCCGCCATCGACACCCTGCACCATAGAGGCCAGCAGATATTCGTCGTGACAGGTGAGTACCGCTTTGTGTGGGGCTGCTTCGCGGATGGCCTGGATGTCGCACGCATACTTGTTCATTTCGCGGGTGCCGACCTTGAATAGTTTGACGTGTTTCAGCCGGGCCAGACCGGCGAGGGTTTCCAGCGAGTAGGAGGCTCGCGTCCACGACGGATAGACATGTACCGCAAGATCAAGTCCGCTGGCCTCGCCGATGGCGGCAAAATAATCGACCACGTGCTCGCCGCGCATGCCGAAACGCAGCCAGTGATGCGGCGGCATGATGTCAAGTCCGGTGGCGCCGGCTGCTTTCTGTTGTAACGCCTGTTCCACCGCTTCGGTGATACCTTCGGCGGTGACCGCCGAAATCACCGGAACCTTGCCCTTTACTTCATCGGCGACGATGCGTGTCACTTCGGCGCGCTCCTTCGTCGTCAGACTGAACACGTCGCCGGTATGGCCATTGGTCATCAGTGCAGCGATACCCTTGAATCCGGCCAGCCATTGCGCCACGCGGCGCAATTCCATCTCGTCAATCGTGAGATCGGGCTTTAACGGCAATGGCAGGGCGGGAATGATGCCTTTGTAGTCAGCGTTCATGGTTGTTCCTTTCGGGATGGAAGGTTGTTTTAAAGAGTCAGGCAGCGGCGGGCGCATGCTGAATCGTGCCTCTGGCTTCGAACGCGCGTGCGATGGCACGGGCGGCATCGAGCAGGGGGGCTGTTGCGACTTTCTGGAACTGCGGCAACGGCATGCGCAGGCTGGGCGCGGCTACGCTGACTGCGGCAACCGGCCAACCATCCTTGTCCAGCACCGGTGCGGCCAGCACGCGCAGTCCCGGCACCACATCCTGATCCGACAAGGCCCAGCCGTTGTGTCGTACTTTCGTCAGTTGTTTGAGAATTTCGGGTATCGCCGTCAGCGTTGCCGGAGTGAGTTTCAAGCGCGGTCGCAATTCGAGAATTCGCTTTTGCTCGGTAGCCGGCAGCCAGGCAAGAAGTGCGTGTCCGATGGCCGAGTAGTAGGCCGGCACGCGGGAGCCGATGCGTACATCGACGCCCAGTCGCGTCAGCCCCGCCTGTACCCGTTCTACATAGACAATCTCGCCGCCTTCGAGCGCTCCCAGGCTGGCCGCCTCGTTGACGTTGCCCACCAGCGAGCGCAGCACCGGCCGCGCGATATCACGCAATTCCATGCGCGCGATCGCATTGAAGCCGAGATCGAGTGTCTTCAGTGAAAGACGAAAGCGACGCGAGTTGTCGATGCGGATCACGTAGCCCAGCATGACCAGGGTATTGAGCAGCCGGAACGCCGTTGCGTTATCGAGACCGGCGCGGCGCGCGGCTTCAGCCAGGGTCAGTTCCGGGTCGAGGGCGTTGAAGGCCTCGAGTATGCGAAAGCCTTTGGCCAGTGATTGCACGATATTCTTCGGATCGTGCGATTCGGTGAGATGGGGCATGCGTACCGGGTTGAAGTCGAACATCATGAATTCGGAATGCGAACTTTTATTTGATTTAAGTGTTGCAAGCCGACCCGTGACTGTCAAGCGACCTTCTGCGACGGTGCTGTGCGTCAGGAGGCAGGAAGCCTTCGCCTATAATTCAGAAAATCCGCGGCAGGGCAGGTGCCCAGTGTCAAATAATATCATTTAAAATCAATATCTTATGATTAACACTTTGCTGCGGATCGGCGGCGGCCTGATGTTCACGATGTGCAGCCTGCAGTTGTTAGCGGCGGGTATCACGGTACGCGACGTCACTTACCGTAACGGTGATATTGAAGTCGGCGCCAGGCTCTATCTGCC
>JAKFUJ010000410.1 GCA_021732805.1 Betaproteobacteria bacterium
CCCCCAAGAGGACTTGCTGCGCGGCGTACCAGCCAGCCGCCGACGCCCAGCAAAGCCGAGTTTGCGTACCACACCGGCGCATAACCGAACGCGGTGCCGATGGTGCCGAACAGCAGCGGAATCACCAGATGGGTCACGTTGTTGACGGTGACCCGCACACCGGCGGCTTCAGAAGCACGTCCCGTCGGCGCCAGCGAATAAATCAGCGACATCGACATCGGCTGGCCGCAGCCCACCCCCAGTCCAAGCAGGAAGGCCACGGCACTCAGCGTGTAGGGGTCGTCAAAAAACGGAAACAGGGTAAATGCGAAGGCGGCAACAAAAATCGCGTAAACCAGAATTTTTGCTTCGCTGGAGCGTTTGATCAGCCACGGCAACACGGCGCGGATGACAAACGTTGCCAGCGCGAACACACCGAGAATGATGCCGATGGCTGACGCAGACAAGCCGATGCCGTGACCGTACACCGGCAGGTAGAAATTGAACAAATCCCATCCCGCCGAAATGAAGCCGCTGGCAATGAACGTATTGCGCAGCATCGGCGCCCGCCACAACTCCATCGCGCCGCCGGTTGCTGCAGCGCCGGGAAGTTTGGCGGCCCCCGGGAGAAAACCCGGCCGCAGCCACAGCATCAGTATCGGAATCACCGTAAACGCGGCAAGGATCATGAAAGTTTCGATATGGCCGAGATAATCGATGGCGAAGCCGCTGATCAGCGGGCCGATAAAACCTGCGCCGGAAAAGCCCAGGCTGACCAGCGCGTAATTGCGTGAACGGTGTTCAGTGCCGCCGATGCCGCCGGCAATGCCGGTCACGGTGACAAAAAAGAAATGGAACGACGACCCCATCAGGAATGAAGTGATGAACAGCGTCGTCAATGACGGCCAGATCGCCGTCAGCGACAGGGCGATGCACAGTCCGACGCTGCCCAGCAGCATCGGCAGGCGCGGCCCGACGCGGTCCGCCAGGCGGCCGATGGCAATGGCAAACAGCATCGGGCACACCGCATACAGCGCCATCAGGAACCCGACCTGCATCTGCGTCGCACCGGATTCCAGCGCGAACAGCGACACCACCACGCGGCTGCCGCCGAAGGCGATGTGATTGAGCACGATGAGTATCAGGGTGAGGTATATGGCCATCAGCGGAAATTACAGGAATAAGAGCGCCAAACACCGGCACTTTGCAGCGGCAAACCAAGCCGTGCTGGTGCAAGCGATTTTATCATCGCCACTTTCAAGAACCACCCGTGAATCCATATTGCAGAGCGCAATCCGGCAGATTTATCCCGGGAATTGTTGAACAGGCGCTCCGAAATCCCTGTCGGTTTCCGGATGGTGGATCGACTTCAGGTATGCAGCAGATGCACCGAAAACAACTGCGCGGGGTCGGTCCACACCTGTGTCGGACGAAAACCCGCAGCCTGCGCCAGTCTCCGGAATTCCTCGACCGAATATTTGCAGGAGTTCTCGGTATGCATGCGTTCGCCGGCGCCGAATGCAAACGTGCGTCCGCTGACCGTGACCGTCTGTGCACTGATGCTTTCGATGTGCATTTCAATGCGGCCGGCGACGGCGTTGTAAAAAGCCGCATGGCGAAACTGGTCGAGATCAAAATCGGCCGCCAGTTCGCGGTTGATCCGGCGCAGCAGATTCAGGTTGAATTCAGCGGTGACCCCTTGCGCATCGTTGTAGGCGGCATGCAGCACGGCAGGGTCTTTTTTGAGATCGACACCGATCAGCATCATGCCCTTGTCGCCGGCAAGACCGCGCGCACGGCCGAGGAACACCTGCGCCTCCTCCGGCGTCAGGTTGCCGATGGTGGAGCCCGGAAAATAAATGACGCGGCATGACGCCTTGATACGGTCGAGTTGCGGTATCGCCAACGGCTGCATGTAATCGGCGCAGACCGCGAGTATGGGTAATTGCGGAAAATCAGCCGCGAGTCGCGCGGTCGATTCCTGCAACGCCGCGACGGAAATTTCCACCGGCACGTAGGCGACGGGAAGCAACGCCTGCAGCAGCACCCCGGTATTGACGCCGGCGCCGCTGCCGAACTCGATCAACACGCTGTTTTCACCCAGCTGCACCGCCATGTCGGCCGCGTGATCACGCATCAATCCAAGCTCGGTGCGCGTCGGATAGTACTCGGGCAGCTCGCAAATGGCTTCGAACAATGCGGAGCCCCGGGCATCGTAGAAATATTTTGGCGACAACGCCTTGGGAACAGATCCCAGGCCGGTCAGCACGTCATCGAGGAAGCGGCTCGTGGAGGGTTGCTGGTCCACGAAGGACACGGAAGGCGCGACGGGTTTTATTGACAAGCTTGTGACCTAACAGATTGTTGAAAAAAGTGATGCGCGAGCGCGTGGGGAGCGTAGCGACCAAGCGCACACGCGTGCAAACCTTTGATTTTATGAGAGTTGAAAAATCGATAATGCCAAGTTGAAGCGATGTTCTGGAGTTTTTCAACCCCTGCTAACCGTTGCGCCCCGCAATGCGATACCGCGGGTCAACCGGCGATCAGCCGGCTGAATCCGCAGCGTTACGGGTTTCCATCCAGCGCTTGATGCGATTGGCATCACCGATACGGGTCAGTTTGCCCCAGGAATCAAGCAGCACGATGATCACCGGCTTGCCGGCGATTTTCGCCTGCATTACCAGACAACGCCCGGCCTCGGAAATATAACCCGTCTTGGACAGACCGATCTGCCATTCGCTGCTCTTCACCAGGCGGTTGGAATTGTTGTAATTCATGGTGCGGCCATTGGCGAGTTGTATGGTCGCTCCGCCGTCGGTGGTGAAGTCGCGGATCAACGGATATTGATGGGCGGCGGCCACCATTTTTGTCAGGTCCTGCGCGGTGGACACGTTATCACTGGACAATCCGGTGCCATCGACAAACCGCGTACGCCACATGCCGAGCTCAACGGCCTTCTGATTCATTGCCGCGACAAAAGCCCTGGAGCCCCCGGGATAGACGCGGGTCAACGCTTCAGCAGCGCGATTCTCGGAGGCCATCAGCGCCAGATGCAGCAATTCGCGGCGGGTCAGTTCAGTGCCGATGCGCAGCCGCGAACGCGTGCCCTTGAGCAGATCCTTGTCATCCTCGCTGATGACGATGTGCTCGGTCAGTGGCAGGCCGGCGTCGAGGGTCACCATCGCCGTCATCAGCTTGGTGATGGACGCAATGGGCACGACATGGTCAACGTTCTTGGCAAACAGGGTACGCCCACCATTCTGGTCAATGACCAAGGCAGAGGACGATTTAAGTTCCGGCGCCTTGGCATTTCCGGCGACGGCGGATTTGACCTGGCGGCTGGTGCGGTCGCGCGGCTCGCTGAGAGCGGGGGTCGCGACCATAATGGCAATCAGCATCGCAATCAGCCAGCGCATCAGTAATTTTCCTCAGATGGTTTTAGTTAATTTCCCTTGTAAAATACAGCCTTAGCTAAGATTTTTCAACAAGTTTGGTTGCCGTGCGCGGCATTTGTGCCGTGAACAAATACACGATGAGCCGGGCTGGAGCAACAAAAGTCACGAACAGACATAAAAAAAACTCCGCTCAGGACGGTGTGGGTTGTCCAGGCGGAGCTTAAAGAGGCCCTACAGATCACCCGCTCAGCACAGGTCACTGCAATAGCCGGGCCTCCGAGGAGGAAAAACCAGAGTCGCCTGATGCTGCGACCCCGGGCAGCGCTTGTTACTACCGCGCTGCCCTGACGATTGGACGATAGTCACCTTGGCTTACGTCAAACTTACAAGCTGTCAGAATAGTCCTGACGTGTACGACAAGCTCCCGGCCCAGTATCATGGCAGCCCTTCTCCCGTCCCCTGCAAAGCAACCACACCATGCGCCTGCTGATTGTTGAAGACCATCCGATACTGGCTGACGGACTGATTATTGCGTTGAAAAGCGCCGACTACGCCGTGGATCATGCCGCGACCGGCGAACAGGCCGACCACATGCTGGCCACACAGAACTACGACGCCGTCATACTCGACATCGGCCTGCCCAAACTGGACGGATACGAAGTACTGCGACGGATGCGTCGCAAAGGCTCCAAGATTCCGGTGCTGATGCTGACTGCGCGCGATGCGCTGGAAGACCGGGTCAAGGGACTCGACCTTGGCGCCGACGATTATCTGACCAAACCCTATGACCTGCCCGAGCTTGAAGCGCGGGTGCGCGTGCTGATCCGTCGCGGCCAGTCCGGCGGCGGCGCCCAACTCACTCATGGCGATTTAACGCTGGACACCGCAGGACGGCGGGCAACCATCAAGGATGTGCCGCTGGATTTGTCGGCGCGCGAACTGGGCGTGCTTGAGGTATTGATGCTGCGCGCCGGCCGCGTGGTCAGCAAGGAACAGCTTGCCGAGCAACTTTATGGCTGGGGTGAGGAAGTCGGCGCCAATGCCATCGAAGTCTATGTGCACCGGCTGCGCAAGAAACTGGAACCGGCGGGTGTCAATGTTCGCACCATACGCGGCCTCGGTTATCTGCTGGAAAAAGCGGCGCATGAATGAAACGCGCACGCTGCGCACCCGGCTGCTGCTGTGGGTCAGCGGCCCGCTGCTCGCGCTGTGGGTCATCAGCACGCTGATCGACCATGAAGTCGCCAAAGGTTTCGTCAACCTCAACTATGATCGCGCGCTGCTCGACACCGCGCTGGATCTGGGGCGCAATGTGCGTGAATCCGGGAACCAGCTTTATCTCGACCTGCCGCAGCCGGTGATCGAAATGCTGATTTCCGGCGAACAGGGCCGCTTTTATTACCGCGCCAACGGTCCCGGCGGCGAATACATCACCGGCGACCCGGATCTGCCCGATCCGCCGCCGGAGGCGCAGGCGGATCGCGTGACCTATTACGACGCGGTGTACCGGAATCAGCCTGTTCGCGCTGTCGCGGTACGGGTGCCGGTGCGGCCGGGCTCGGGCAAAGGCGCGATCCTGATCCAGGTCGCCGAGCGCTCGACATTGCGCGCTGATTTCGCCCGCCAGATCATGCTGCGCATGATGCTGCCGCAGGCGGTTCTGGTGGTGCTGGCATCACTTGCCGTATGGTTCGGCGTTGGCATCGGTCTGCGCGCACTGACATCGATGCGCAGGGAAATCGAAAACCGCTCGCACGTCGATTTGAGTCCTATCGGCGAAAGCGGTGCACCCGCCGAAGTGCAGCCGCTGGTGCGAGCAATGAATGACCTGCTGTCACGGTTGAGCGCAGCACTGGCCGCCCAGCAGCGTTTCATTGCCGATGCCGCGCATCAGTTGCGCACGCCGGTCGCCGCGCTGAAAACCCAGGCCGAACTTGCCATTCGCCTGTCCCGCGACAGCGAATCTTCCCCCGCCTTGCAGCAGTTGCACACCGCCGCTGACCATGCTGCGCGCCTGGTCAACCAGCTGCTGACGATGGCGCGCGCTGAGCCCGGCTCGCACCGCAGCGTAATGCGCCAGCCTGTTGCGCTGATGTCTCTGGCGCGGGAAGTCACCGGCGAATGGGTGCCGCGTGCGCTTGCGCGCAGTATTGATCTGGGATTTGATGACGATTCGACTGCTGCCGCCATCGATGCCGATTCGTTCCTGATTCAGGAAATGCTTAACAACCTGATCGACAATGCCATCCAGTACACGCCGGCGGGCGGGCATGTTACCGTGCGCGTGCGACAGCAGGAGCAGCAAGCCGTGCTTGAAGTCGAAGACGACGGCTCCGGCATCCCTGTTGCCGAGCACGGAAAAATATTCGAGCGTTTTTACCGGATACCCGGCGGATCCCCGGAGGGCTGCGGCTTGGGGCTGGCCATCGTCCGCGAAATCGCGCAAAGCCATCAGGCAACAGTCGCGGTGCAGGCGGGCGCTGCCGGTTGCGGCGCCCGCTTTACGGTGACGTTCCCGGCGTCGTCATGACCGCCGCCGGTTCCCGCTGAATGCGGCGCTGCGCATCCTCCTGCTGCTGCAACGCCCACATCTGCGCGTAAGCGCTGCCGGCAGCCAGCAGCGCGGCATGGCGGCCGCGTTCCACCACCCGCCCCTGATCCAGCACCAGAATTTCATCGGCATCCATGATTGTCGACAGACGATGAGCAATGACCAGCGTGGTACGGCCGCGGGCAATGGCGTTCAGTTCTTTCTGGATCGCCTGCTCCGTGCGCGAGTCGAGCGCCGAGGTTGCCTCGTCAAAAATCATGATGCGCGGATTCTTGAGGATGGCGCGGGCGATGGCCACACGCTGCTTTTCGCCACCCGACAGTTTCAGTCCGCGCTCGCCGACTTGCGCTTCGTAGCCATCCGGCAGGCTGACGATGAAATCATGGATGTGCGCGGCCTTTGCCGCGGCGATCACTTCCTCGCGCGTCGCCGTCGGCCGGCCGTACTGGATGTTGTAGTAAATCGTGTCGTTGAACAGCACGGTGTCCTGCGGCACGATGGCAATCGCACCACGCAGGCTGCTCTGGCGCAGTTTACGGATGTCCATGTTGTTGATGCTGATCGCACCGTCTGTAACGTCATAAAAGCGGTAGAGCAGCCGCGCCAGCGTGGATTTTCCGGCGCCGCTGGCGCCGACCACCGCCACCTTGGCTTCCGGCGGGATTTCAAAAGCCATGCCGTGGAGGATCTGCCGCCGCGGATCGTAGCCGAAATCGACGTTGTCGAAACGCACGGTTGCCGGTCCTTCCGGCAGATCCTGCGCATCGGGTGCATCGTCCACTTCACGATTTTCTTCGAGCAGGCTGAACATGCGCTCCATGTCGATCAGCGCCTGCTTGATCTCGCGATAGGCCATGCCGAGAAAGTTGAGCGGAATGTAGAGCTGGATCAACAGGCCGTTGACCAGTACCAGATCGCCCAGCGACAGATCGCGTGCAACCACACCCTGCGCGCACAGAATCATCAGCAGCGTCGCCGCCACTGCGATGATCGCCGCCTGACCGACGTTGAGCAGTCCCAGCGACGCCTCGTTGCGCACCGCCATCACTTCGTAACGCTGCAGGCTGTCGTCGTAACGCCGCGCCTCGAAGTCCTCATTATTGAAGTATTTGACGGTTTCGTAGTTGAGCAGGCTGTCCACGGCACGGGTATTGGCGCGGGAATCGAGTTCGTTGGCGCGCTTGCGGATGGCAGTGCGCCATTCGGTGATGCCGATGGTAAATGCGATATACACCACCACCGCGGCAAAGGTCACCGCGACAAAGCGCCAGTCGAATTTGGCGAACAGCACCGCCGCGACCAGGGTGAATTCGAGCACCACCGGGATGATCGAAAACAGCATGAACGACAGCAGAGTGGAAATGCCGCGCGTGCCGCGTTCGATGTCGCGCGACATGCCTCCGGTCTGACGGTCGAGATGGAAACGCAGCGACAGCGCATGCAGATGGCGGAACACCGCCAGCGCGATGCGCCGGGTCGCGCGCTGGGTGACCGGCACAAACACCACGTCGCGCAACTCGGCGAACAGTACGGTGGACATGCGCAGCGCGCCGTAGGCCACCAGTAATACCAGCGGCAGCACCAGCACCGCCTGTTTTGAATCGAGGCCGTCAACGATGTCCTTCATGACCAGCGGCACGCCGACATTGGCCAGTTTCGCCGCCACCAGGAACAGCAGCGCGACCACCACGCGCCATTTGTATTCCCACAGATACGGCAGCAGCATCGGCACCACGCGCCAGTCGCGGCCGCGCGATGAGGCTGTGATACCGGGTCGCGCCGCAGCGCGCGCGGCGACATCGGCGGTCATTCCAGCCCCATCGGCAGAAAACAAAAATTATCAATAAAATCAATTACTTGCATGATTTCCTCACAGCCTGCGATTATAACCGGCGAGGATCATGCCGTCAGACACTCCAGGCGCGCGGTCAGCGGGGCATGATCCGACATGCGGCCCCATTCCTTGCCGTGATGCACGCGGGCTTCGCGTACCAAAAAGCCGCGCACGTAAATACGATCCAGGCGCAGCACCGGCAGCCACGACGGGTAACTGCGCGCGGGCGCACCGCCACCGAGCAACTCAAACACTTCGTGCATGTTCAGTGGATGCGCAAGTTCGTGCGTTGCGCGGTGCCGCCAGTACCAGTCGTTGAAATCCCCGGCAACAATCAGCGGCGCTGTCGGCGGCACCAGTCGCTCGATACGCCGGCGCAGTTGCTGCAGTTGCCGGCCCCGGCCGCGCGCAGTCAGCGCCAGATGCACGCACACGCAGTGCAGCGGTTGCGGCCAGCCCGGTATACCAATTTCACAGTGCAGCAGGCCGCGACGTTCAAAGCGGTGCGATGACACATCCTCATTGTCCCAGTGCGTGATCGGATAACGCGACAGCAACGCATTGCCGTGATGGCCGGCATCGTAAACCGCATTTTTGCCATAGGCATGGCTGTGCCACAGGCTGTCGGCCAGATATTCATACTGGGACTGGGCGGGCCAGTCGAGATGACGGGCGGCATGTCTGGCGTGCTCGCCAACGACCTCCTGCAGGAACACGAGGTCGGGATTCAACTGGCGCAGTTGCTCGCGCAACGCATGCAGCACCGGGCGTCGAGCGAGCAGCGGCGCGAATGAAAATCCCTTGTGGATGTTGTAGGTCGCGACGCTCAGTTGCAACGGCGCGTCCGTCACGCGCGACTCAAGAGATGGCAAGCATGCGGTCCAGCGCGATGCGCGCCAGTTCCGCCTCGTACGCCGGCACCTTGATCTGGTTCACCACCTTGCCGTCGACCAGGTTCTCCAGAGCCCAGGCGAGGTGCTGCGGATCAATGCGCTGCATGGTCGAACACATGCACACCGTCGGCGCCATGAACTGCACCGACTTGCCCTGAGGGGCACACTCCTCGGCCATGCGGTTGACCAGGTTCAATTCGGTGCCGACCAGCCAGCGCGATCCCGGCGGGCTCGCGGCGATGGTTTTCACGATGTAATCGGTGGAGCCGACATAATCTGAAAGTTTGCATACTTCAAAATTGCACTCCGGATGACTGATCACAGCACCCCCCGGATGCTGCTGGCGCCAGCGCAGGATGTGCTGGGCCTGGAACATCTGGTGCACCGAACAGTGACCTTTCCACAGCAGCACTTTCGCCATCTTGATCTGCTGCGGGGTCAGCCCGCCCATCGGCTCGTCCGGATCCCACACCAGCATTTCCGACAGCGGAATGTCCATCAGGTAGCCGGTCCAGCGGCCGAGATGCTGATCGGGGAAAAACAGCACTTTTTCACGACGACCGAACGCCCAGCCGAGAATCTGCTTGGCGTTGGACGAGGTGCAGACAATACCGCCATGCTCACCGCAGAACGCTTTCAGGTCGGCGGCGGAGTTGACATAGGTGATCGGCGTGACGTGTTCATCGGGATCCAGCACTTCCGCGATTTCACGCCAGGCACGCTCGACCTTGGGCAGGCTTGCCATGTCGGCCATCGAGCAGCCGGCGTTCATGTCGGGCAGAATGACTTTCTGCGCAGCGCTCGACAGGATGTCCGCAACCTCGGCCATGAAATGCACGCCGCAGAACACGATGTATTCGGAATCGGTGCCGGCCGCCAGCTTCGACAACTGCAGCGAGTCCCCGGTCAGGTCGGCGTGCTTGTAAACATCCGCGCGCTGATAGTGGTGGCCGAGCAAGACGACGCGCTCACCGAGTTTCTTCCGTGCAGCCACGATGCGCGCATCACACGCGTCATCCGCCAGCGGCTTGAAACCCTCAAAGGCTATCGTTTTCACTTCCATCTCGATCATTCTCCTGTAGAGCTGCCAATGCTCCGGCTTCGGGCAAACGTTTTGAGAAACGTTTGGTGAAAAATTCTCACATTACAGGATTTTGACAGAAAAACCACCCGATAATTCCGGCGGGACCATCCTGCTATTGAGTATTCCCAAAAACATGACAGCCTCGTCAGAGGCATGTTTTTGTCATGAATTATGCAACTCTCAATAAATCGCCTACAAATCATGTGGTTTATGTGCACTGCGGCATTCGATGCGGCAAATCGCGGATCACTTCCGCGTTGCTCCACGAAAAAACACGATCAGCCGCCTCGCGCCATGGCAACCACTGGCAGTCCAGATGTTCGCGCGGGGCAAGGACGATGTCCTGTACGGCGGGTAATTTCAGACTGAACACATGTTCCGTATTGTGGGTAACGCCGGGCGCATAACGGTTGCGCCAGTGCGCATAAATCTCGAATCGGTTCTGGCGTTGCCAGTCGGTGAATGCTTGGGCATCGGCAACGATGCCGGTTTCCTCAGCCAGTTCGCGCTGCGCGGTCTGCATCAATGTCTCGCCGGCATCCTGACTGCCGGTCACTGACTGCCAGAACCCCGGGTGATCGGCGCGCTCCAGCAACAGCACCTGCAGATCCACGGTGTGCACCAGCACCAGCACCGAAACCGGAATCTTGTAATTCATCGCACGGGAAAAGACGGCAGTCCGGTGGCATCGCTCAGCACGACAAATACGCGGCCATGGCGTTGCCAGTATCCGATCGTGGCGCCAAGGATATCCAGCAATACCGCGTAGTCATCCGCTTTTGCAGCGGCAAAATCTCCCGCGCCGCGCATCGCCAGCACCCAGCCCCGACCCTGTAACCATGACAAATCCTGCAAGCTGTCGGCGAGAGCATCCCAGTTGCCGCCAAAAGTTTCGGGAAACGCCAGCGCACGTGCAAACGCATTGAGCAATGCACGCTTGCCGCGCGCGCGAGAGAGATCGATGCCGATCCAGCGCAGATCCGCCGCACCTGCCGCACTGCGCAACGGCGCGATGTCCGCAGGGACGCGATAAATGCCGTTGCTCATTTCGGATAACACCGGGGTCTTCATTCGACGATGCGCCTGAATGTGCGGTAGTGGTC
>JAKFUJ010000364.1 GCA_021732805.1 Betaproteobacteria bacterium
GTATTCGGCAGCGGTCGCGCCGCGGGAAGCAGCGACGGCAGGAATGCCGCAATTGCGGCGGCGGGCATGATCAGCGCCTGCAAACTCTCGAGGCGATAGAACAGGCTGCCCAGCCAGTAAATCAGCACAGTCAGCCACAAAATTGCAGAGATGGCGTCGCCGACGCCGATGCGCAGGGTGTTTCCGGCCAGCATGGTGCTGAACAGTACGGCGGCATGCACGCCGAGCGCGATCAGCACGCCGGCGCGTTCCGTGATGCCCGACTGCGGTGTCGCGGCCCCGGACGACCAGTGCAGCCGCCAGAAGTAAACCGCCATCGCCGCATACAGAAGCGCGCTGACCAGATACGGTAAAATGCCCTGCATAGCCTTCAAGTTTACCCGAACGCACTTTCCACCACATTTCCATCACATTTCATGTTTGACAATCTCACCGGGCGCCTGTCGCGCGTTGTCAAGACGCTGCGCGGCGAAGCCCGCCTCACCGAAGCCAACATCCAGGATGCGCTGCGCGAAGTGCGCATGGCATTGCTCGAGGCCGACGTTGCGCTGTCGGTGGTCAAGTCATTTATCGACAGTGTCCGCGCCAAAGCCGTTGGCGAAGAGGTGATCGGCAGCCTGACGCCGGGGCAGGCGCTGGTCGGCGTGGTGCATCGCGAGCTGGTGGCGCTGATGGGTGAACACAGCGAGTCGCTCAATCTGGCGGCGCAGCCGCCGGCGGTCATTCTGATGGCCGGCCTGCAGGGTGCAGGCAAAACCACCACCACCGGCAAACTCGCGCGTTGGCTGCGCACCGAACAGCGCAAGAAAGTACTGCTGGCGAGTTGCGACGTTTACCGCCCGGCGGCGATCGAGCAACTAAGGGTCCTTGCCGGGCAGGTCGAAGCGGATTTTCATCCGGTCGAAGCCGGCGAGAAGCCCGCAGCCATCGCCCGACGCGCGCTGGAATATGCACGCACCCATTATTACGACGTGCTGATCGTCGATACCGCGGGTCGGCTCGCGATTGATGAAGCGATGATGCTGGAAATCCGCGAGCTGCACGGCGTGCTGAATCCGGTGGAGACGCTGTTCGTGGTCGATGCGATGCAGGGTCAGGATGCAGTCAACGTCGCCAGGGCCTTCAATGAAGCGCTGCCGCTGACGGGGGTGATCCTGACCAAGCTCGATGGCGATGCGCGCGGCGGCGCCGCGCTGTCGGTGCGCCAGGTGACCGGCAAGCCGGTCAAGTTTGCCGGCACCGGCGAGAAGCTGACGGGGCTCGAGGCCTTTCATCCCGACCGCATGGCCTCACGCATACTCGGTATGGGCGATGTGCTGTCGCTGATCGAGGATGTGCAGAAATCGGTCAACCTGGAGGATGCGGAAAAACTCGCGCGCAAGGTCAAGACCGGCAAGGGTTTCGATCTCGAGGATTTCAAGCAGCAGGTGGTACAGATGCGCAAGATGGGCGGCATGAGCGCGCTGATGGACAAACTCCCGGCGCAACTGGCGCAGGCCGCGCAAGCCGCACCGCAGATGGAGGACAAGACCATCCGTCGGCTTGAAGGCATCATCAATGCGATGACGCCGCAGGAGCGCGCCAAACCGGAACTGATCAAGGCTTCGCGCAAGCGCCGCATCGCCACCGGCGCCGGGGTCAGCGTGCAGGAAGTCAACCGCCTGCTCAATCAGTTTGAACAGACCCAGAAAATGATGAAAATGGTGGCCAAGGGCGGCATGGCGAAAATGATGCGCAACATGAAAGGCATGTTTCCGGGCATGCGCTGAACATGCCCGTGCATCGCGCTTTTTCTAACAGGGTGTTGAAAAACTCCAGAACATCGCTTCAACTTGGCATGATCGATTTTTCAACCCTCATAAAATCAAAGGTTTGCACGCGTGTGCGCCTGGTCGCTACGCGCCCCGAAGGAAGTCCCCTTGGGGGGCTCCCCACGCGCTCGCGCATCACTTTTTTAACAACCTGCTAACGCCCGCTTTATTTCAGGCTGAACCCCTGGCGCCGGATGTAGGCGCCGAAATCGGCGCGTTCCGGTTCGGCATACTGCCGGGCCTTGTCTTCCGACCAGCCATAAAACGCTGCTGCACCGAATGATGAGAGGCGGCGCTGCTTGGCGTAGGGATGGTAGTCATGGCGGCGGTGGTCATAGGCATCGACGTTCTCGCGCAAACGGGTTTCGTCGTAACGATCAGTATGCACGGTGACTTCCAGCGGCAGGCGCGGACTGATCTGTCCCGGTGCTGCCGGATAACCCACGCAGAGTCCTGCGACCGGAAACACGCCTTCAGGCAGTTCCAGTTCGCTGCTGGTGACATCAATGGCATTGCGGATGGCGCTGATCGGGCAGGTGCCGAGCCCCGCGGCCTCCGCGGCGCGAATGAAATTCATCAGCACAATGCCGGCATCGACCGCAGCGTTCATGAAGTGATCGAGATGTTCGTTGGCAAACGGCTTGCCGCGCCAGTCGCCGATGTGGCGAATGCGGCGGTTGTTGCCGCAGAACACCAGGAACACCGGCGCATCGAGTATCCACGCCATGTCCGGAATCGCGGCAACGATGCGCCGGCGTTTGCCGGCATCGGCAACATGGATGATGTCGGCCTGCTGCAGGTCGCTTTTGGTGGGCGCCGACAGCGCGCAGGCGAAGAGCAGATGCAACAGCTCCGGCGCCACCGGGTCGGGGAGAAAGCGGCGGATCGAGCAATGAGCAGCGAGTTGCGCCAATTCGGTGATGCCGGACTGATCCTGCGCGACAGGGAGATCGGCGCCGAAACGGGTCAACAGCGAGGCACGTATGGCTGCGTCAGGTTTATTCGGTGATGATTTCATAAATCTCTTTAAAAACAATTATTTAAGTGGATGCAGTGAATTTGGAGTTGCTGGTGTCGCTGCTGAAGGTCATCCGCGACTTTGGTTGCGTCTCAAGCAAAAAATAGCGTAAAATCCGGCCCTTTCGTCGTCTTCGGTCCCCGGGAAACACACATGGTTGTAATCCGTTTAGCACGTGGCGGCGCCAAAAAGCGCCCGTTCTTCAATTTCGTTGTCGCCGATTCGCGTTATCCGCGCGACGGGCGCTTCATTGAGCGTCTGGGTTTTTACGATCCCAAGGCTCCGGAAGGCCGTGAGCGTCTGCGCATCAATCGCGAACGCCTCGATTTCTGGAAAAGCAAGGGTGCGTTACTGTCGGACACGGTGACCCGTCTCGTCAAGCAGGCTGGTGAACAAAAAGCCGCCTGAGCGGCTGGTGACGGAACGGTTGGTGGCCATGGGGCGCGTCGTTGCGCCCTACGGTATCAAGGGCTGGATCAAGATTCAGCCATTTACCCGGCAACAGCGTGGTCTGCTCGACTATCCGCGCTGGCAGGTGGGGCAGGAAGGCGCGTGGCAGTCGCTGGCCGTGGAGTCGGCGAAGGTGCATGGCGCCACGGTCGTGGCCAAGCTGGATGGGGTATCCGACCGCGAGCAGGCTGCGGCCCTGAAGGGCATGCAGATCGCAGTATCCAGGGATGATTTTCCCGAGCCTGCGGCAGATGAATTTTACTGGGCCGATCTGATCGGCCTGAAAGTAGTCAATGCGGACGGTGTGGCGCTGGGGAATGTGATCCGCGTCTTTGAAACCGGAGCGAATGACGTGCTGGTGGTGGAAGACCAGGTGGCGGGTAAACAGGAACGGTTGCTGCCATTTATTGCGCCGGTCATCCGGCAGGTCGACCTCGCCGGAGGCACGATCACTGTCGATTGGGGCGCAGACTACTGATGTTGCAGTTTGATGTTGTCACGCTGTTTCCGGCGATGTTTGACGCGGTGACCGAACTCGGTGTCACCGGACGCGCGCGGGAACGCGGCTTGTACCAGTTTGTGGCGTGGAACCCGCGGGATTTTGCGGCCAATGCGCATCGCACCGTGGATGACCGGACTTACGGCGGCGGTCCCGGGATGGTGATGATGGCCGAACCGCTGGGCAAGGCGCTGCAGGCGGCGCGCCAGCGGCAACTGAGTGCCGGAGTCGAGCGGCCGCGGGTGGTGCATCTGACGCCGCAGGGCAGGTTGCTGGATCACGCCAAGGTGGTGGAACTGGCGGGCGAACAGGGGCTGGTGCTGCTGGCGGGGCGCTACGAAGGTGTTGATGAACGGTTGATTGAGCAGCAGGTCGTCGAGGAAATTTCGATCGGCGACTATGTGTTGAGCGGCGGCGAACTGGCCGCGATGGTGCTGATCGACAGTGTGGTGCGGCAGTTGCCGGGTGCGCTGGGTGATGCCGAGTCGGCGGCGCAGGACTCGTTTGTGAATGGTTTGCTCGATTGCCCGCACTACACGCGCCCGGAGAATTATGCGGGTGCGGCGGTACCGGCGGTGCTGTTATCGGGCAACCATGCGGCGATTACGCGCTGGCGGCTGAAGCAGTCACTGGGACGGACCTGGCAGCGGCGGCCGGATTTGCTGGAGCGCAGGGCGCTGACCAAGGAAGAACAGGTGTTGCTCGATGAATACCGCAGCGAGCAGCAGGGTGGCAGGGATTAACGATTCACACGACGAACCGCGGGCGCCATCAGGCGGACGCAACAAGTTTTGAAGGAGCATGAGCATGAACGTCATTCAGCAGCTGGAGCAGGAAGAGATCAAACGTCTGGACCGCAAGGTGCCCGAATTCGTTGCGGGTGACACGGTCATCGTCAATGTCAACGTGGTCGAAGGCGAGCGCAAGCGCGTGCAGGCGTACGAAGGCGTGGTCATCGCCAAACGCAATCGCGGCCTTAACTCGTCGTTCATCGTGCGCAAAGTATCCTCCGGTGAAGGCGTGGAGCGGACGTTCCAGACCTACTCGCCGGCGATTGCCAGCATTGAAGTCAAACGCCGTGGTGATGTCGGTCGCGCCAAGCTGTATTACCTGCGCGGACTGTCGGGCAAGGCGGCGCGTATCAAGGAAAAGCTGAAGGTCAATGTATCGGCTCAGGCGGAAGTCGCAGCCGAACCCGAGGCAGAAGCGGCGCCGGCTGAAAAGTAATTACTGCGCATTTCCGAATAGGCGGCTGCGGCCGCTTTTTTGTTTTCGGGCTGTCAAAAATAATCTTTGCAATAAGCTGCCGCAACAGCCCCCGCTACAATAGTCCCATGTTTGCGTTGCGACATTTCATCATTGCAGGCCTGGTATCGATGTGCATGCTTGGCGCTGTCGCGCATGCCGCCGATGCAACGGCGACCCCGGATGTGGTCAGTCAGCTGGCGCAGGCCGGCGCGGTTCATCTTGCACTGCGCCGCATCGATGCTTTGCAGCCTCGCGATGCCAGTGCACTTTTCTGGGCGGATTGGGAGAAGCTCCGTCTGCAATTGCTGGCTCGTCTCGACCTGAACGATGACGTGCTGCAACGGGCAGCACAGTGGACACCCGCGATTCCCGCCGGTGCGCGCGCCGGGCTGCATGCCCTCGCCGCACGCGCCGCGCTGGAACTCGGGCGAACGGCTGTGGCCCGTGATCATGCCGGCCGGGCCTTGTGGTCACCCGGGCTGGGCGCGGATGCCCTGCGTGAACTGCGGTTATTGGTGATTCGCAGTCATGTCCGTGACGCCGGTGGCGATGATGCCTATCGCAGCATGCTGCGCTTCGAGCAGGATTACCGGCCGCTGGATGCGGCGACAGCCACTGTTTTTGTCGACGCGCTGCTGGATCTCGATCGGGCGCGGGATGCCGTCAACTGGCTGGGGTTGCTCGATGAACGCAGTGCGGGCAAATTGCGCCTGCGTTTGCAGACCGGCGTGGTGACACCGCAGGATGCGATCAAACAGGTACACGACGCACAGAATCGAAGCAACGATCCGGCTTGGTGGCGCGTGCTGCTGGAGGCTGCGCAACGCCGGAAAGACGGCATTTTGCGGATTACGGCGCTGGAACAGTTGCTGGATGTGAAACCGCTTTTGCCTTTGGAGAATCCAGCCGGCAATACGCAGGACGTCGAGGCGGCAGGCTTGCTGGAAGCTTATGCCAACCATGCCCGGGCCGCAGCCAATACCCACCATCTGCTTGCGGGCGACGATGCGAACTGGCTGGAGTTCGCGATGCGCCGCCGTAGCGCAGAGCCTGCAGAGGCGCGAGCCTATTTTGCCTACCTTGCGCGCGAGGCACGCGACCTGGCACTACGGCAAAGTGCGCAGCAGCATCTGCTGGCGGATTACGCGAAAGCGAAGCTGCCCCGCGCCGGGCTGCGCGTATTCGAAGCACGCTCTGGTAACGCAGCTCCGCTTGCCGCGCCGGTGCGCTACGCGCTGGGAGGACTGGCCGGGGATATCGGCGATCATTCACGAGTCCTGCGTTACTGGCAGACATTACCGGTGCCGGATCTGATGCCGGCGGCACTATGGCAGCTGCGGTTGGCGGCGGTGGCGTTGCGCGCCGGTCGCAATGATGTCGCGGCAGAGATTGTGCGTCCGCTGGCCCTGGAGCGCGGGGTCATACCCGCGGCACAGGTGCCGGAGTGGCTCGATCTGGCAGGCCAGCTCGGTGACCACGGTCTTGCTGATGAGGCGCGGGCGTTGTTTGCGCGGGTGATGCCGCATGCCGATGCTGCTCAGGCGCGTCGGGCGCTGGCCGGCATGGCGCACACGCATCAGGCGCCCGGTCAGCCGCTAATGGCTGCGGAGTTTTACCTGCGTTCGGCATTAAGCGCGCCCGTTGCGGATGCTGCGGCAACGCAAGCGCGAATGCAGGCGGGATTCAGTCTGTTGCGGGCGGGTCTGCGCGAAGACGCCAGGGCGCAGTTCGAATGGCTGTTGAAGAACTCCAGGGATCCCGAGCAGATTGCCATAGTGCGGCGCGAACTCGGGTTTTAATGCCGGTTCAGCGTGCAGCCGTTTTCCATAAATCACTCAGATATTCGTGATCGATGCTGTTGATCCAGCTCAGGCGGTACTCCACCGGTGAATCATTGTAGGTATAGGCCACGCGGCGGATGCGCAATGCCGGCTGGCTGGCGCGCATGCCGAGGATGGCTGCAATGTCAGTCGGTGGTTGGGCCGCCGACAGGCGCTCGCTGATGCGCACCACGTTGACGCCATACCGTGCTTGATAAAGAGCATAAATGGTCCCTTCGCGGTTGCGGAACGTGTCCTCGTCGATACGCGTGAATCGATCGGTCGACACCGTGATGTCATCCAGAACCACCGGCTTGCCGGCGAGTTTCAGCAGGTTGCGCACCCGCGCGACACGGCTGCCGCGGGGGATGCCCAGTTGCACCTCATCATCGGCCCCCGAACGTTCGCGGCTGAACGCCAGCAATTCAGACACCGGGAATTCCTGACCGCCGTCCTTGCCGACGACATGGAAAAAATAAAACAACGTACGGTCTTCGGTGTGCGCAGCGACAAAGGTGCCGCGACCCTGCTGGCGCACGAGGATGCGTCCGGCGACCAGTTCATCAATGGCGCGACGAATGGTGCCGATGGATACGTTGAAATCGGCGGCGAGTCTGGTTTCGCTGGGGATGGCCTCGCCCGGTTTCCAGTCTCCGGCGGCCAGCGCTCGCGTGATGCGCCATTGCACTTCCCGGTAGAGTGGCGCCGCGGTCGGCTGGCCGGTGGCCAACGGTTCTGTTTTGGGTATTGGGGCCATAAAATTTGGTCCATAAGGGTGCGTGGCAGTCTAACATGCAGCTGCTGAATTCATATAGGTCATCTAGTTGACTGGCCGAAGCTAGCGCGGTTAGCATGGCCAACTCTGCAGTATCGACAAACCCCGATAATTTTCACCGCAGTTCGCAGTTACCACGACTTAACCACTACCCGCACAGCGTTCACCCAGGAGGCGCAATGATTCACATATTGGTACATGACAAGAAAGACACGGTCGGCGTGGCCGTCATCGAAGGCATCAAGGCCGGACAGGAAATGATCGGCTGGGTCATGGAGGATGACTCCACGATCAAGGTCAAGGCGATCAACGATATACCGATCGGACACAAGGCGGCGCTGCGCGAGATCAAGAAGGGCGACACCATCATCAAATACGGTTTCGACATCGGCAAGGCCGTGGCTGACATCAAGGTCGGCGAGCACGCCCATGTGCATAACATCAAGACAAAACGTTGGTAAAAAGCGGCTGGTAAACCGGCTGTGTGCCGAAACAAAAATTCTGGAGACCGAAAATGATCAACAGCAAAACCACATTCATGGGCTATCGTCGCGAGAACGGCCGCGTCGGTGTCCGTAACCATGTTCTCATTCTGCCGGTGGATGACCTGTCCAACGCGGCTGCTGAAGCGGTGGCCAATAACGTCAAGGGCGCCATCGCGATTCCGCATCCCTATGGCCGGCTGCAGTTCGGCGCCGACCTCGACCTGCATTTCCGCACGCTGATCGGCGCGGGCGCCAACCCCAACGTCGCCGCGGTAGTGGTGATCTGCATCGAAGAAGGCTGGGCGAAGAAGGTCGTCGACGGCATCGCCAAGACCGGCAAACCAGTCACCGGCTTCGGCATCGAACTGCATGGCGACCACGAAACGATTTTCAAGGCGTCCAAAGTCGCCAAGGAATACATGCAGTGGGCCTCAGAGCTGCAGCGCGAGGCATGCCCGATCAGCGACTTGTGGGTATCGACCAAGTGCGGTGAGTCCGATACGACTTCCGGCTGCGGTTCCAACCCGACCGTCGGCAGCGCGTTTGACAAACTCGAGCCGCTGGGCGTGACCATGTGTTTCGGCGAGACCACCGAGATCACCGGCGGTGAGAACATCGTGGCCGACCGCTGCGCGACGCCGGAAGTGCGCAAGGAATTCATGCGGATGTTTGACCGCTACCAGGAAATCGTCGAGAAACATAAAACCAGCGACCTCTCCGATTCGCAGCCGACCAAAGGCAACATCGCCGGCGGCCTGACCACGATCGAGGAAAAAGCGCTGGGCAACATCCAGAAAATCGGCAAGAAGTGCAAAGTCATCGGCGTGCTCGACAAGGCCGAAGAGCCGACCAAGCCCGGCTTGTGGTTCATGGACTCGTCTTCGGCTGCCGCCGAAATGGTGACGCTGTGCGCGGCCTCGGGTTATGTGGTCCATCTGTTCCCGACCGGCCAGGGCAATGTCATCGGCAATCCGATTATTCCGGTGGTCAAGTTGTCAGCCAACCCGCGCACCGTGCGCACCATGGGTGAACACGTCGATTACGACTGTTCGGGCCTGCTGCAACGCGAGAAAAATCTCGAGCAGACCGGTGATGAACTGATCGACGTCATGATGCGCACCTGCAATGGCCGGCTGACCGCCGCCGAAGCACTGGGTCATCGCGAGTTTGTGCTGACGCGTTTGTACGAAAGCGCGTAACGAGGCCTGATCGCCCTGCGCCTTCTGCATGCAACAGCGCGCAGGGGGTGCGGGACTTTTTGCCGTCACTGCCAATCGAAATTCTACAGTTGCCGACATTCACTCAAGAGAATCGATGACATCTCTCCGCGGTGCCGACATCCTCGCGCGTACACTGGCGCAAGCCGGGCTGAAGCGGATATTTTCGCTGTCCGGCAACCACATCATGCCGGTGTATGACGCGGCGATTGAAGCGCAGCTGGCAATCACCCACGTCCGTTATGAGGGTGCTGCCGTGCATATGGCCGACGCCTGGGCAAGACTTACCGGCGAGGTCGGCATTGCAATGCTTACCGGCGGGCCTGGCCATGCCAATGGTGTCGGTGCTTTGTACACCGCGCTCGCGTCGGAATCACCGATGGTGTTGTTGTCGGGTCACGCGCCGTTGAATGAACTCGGCAGCGGTTCCTTCCAGGAAATGCGCCAGGCGGATGTCGCGGCGCCGGTGGTCAAGGCGTCGTGGACGGCCGCCAGCGTGGAGACACTGGGCGCCGATATTGCCAAAGCCTGTCGCCTGGCCCGCTCCGGGCGACCGGGGCCAGTGCATCTGAGCCTGCCTTTTGATGTGCTCGAAGTCAAAGTGGCTGACGGCGAAAAATTTCTGGCGCCTGTCGCTGATTTTGCGCCGGTGGAAAATCCACCCGATGCCAAAACCGTCGCGGCGCTGCAGGCACTGTTCAAGACTGCGGCAAAACCGCTGATTCTGCTCGGACCAGTACTGGCGCATGCGCCGGTGGCCGGCCTGGTCAAACAACTGGCTGCGGCGACGGGTGTGCCGGCGCTGTGCATGGAGAGCCCGCGCGGCGTCAACGATCCGGGTCTCGGTGCTTTTGCCGCTGTGCTGGCTAAAGCCGACCTGGTGGTGCTGATCGGCAAACAACCAGATTTCACACTGCGTTTTGGCAAGGCCCCGGCGCTGGCGGCAGATTGCCGTTTTGCGGTGATCGATCCTGAAACCGAGGCCCTGCAGCGCGCTGTTAAAAATCTCGGCGCGACCCGCGTTGTGCTGCCGGCGCAGGCGGACAGCGTGGCCACGGTGCGCGCGCTGATTGCAGCAGCGCAACCGCATGCCGGTGCGACTTGGTTCAAGGAAGTGGCGGATGCCGTCGCATTTCGTCCGGCGGCCTGGCCCGATATCAACAGCGGCGAGGGTCCGGTGCATCCGGTCGAACTCGGCCGCGCGGTGCAGGAGGTGCTGAGTGCATCGCCTGATGCAGTATTCGTCGCCGATGGCGGTGAGATCGGGCAGTGGGCGCAGGCCTGCATCCATGCACCGGCACGGGTCATCAACGGCGTCGGCGGTTCCATCGGCAGTGCTGTGCCCTTTGCCTTCGCCGCGCGCATGGCCCGGCCGTCGGCGCCGGTGGTGGCAGTGATGGGCGACGGTGCTTTCGGTTTTCATTTGATGGAGTTCGACACCGCCGTGCGTGATGGCGTGCCGATGATCGTGGTCGTCGGCAACGATTCCTGCTGGAATGCCGA
>JAKFUJ010000420.1 GCA_021732805.1 Betaproteobacteria bacterium
GTACGGGGCATTACTTCGCCTTCAACGACGATATCGGTCAGCGTCGGAATGTCCGCTGCGGCTGCGACGGGAGGAGGTGCGGCTGCCTGAGGGTGCCGGTGCCGTTGCAGCAGTGCATCGGCCCGTTGCAACACATCATCGGGTTCGTTGTCCGGAGGAGGAGTATCGGCCATGGGAGCGTTGATGGTAACGGACGGGCGGTGCTGCGCTCAACCGGCGCCGGATTTATGGCTTATTGCGGCTGCGGACGGGTCAGGACGCAGCGGCCGACAGGTCATGCGTGCGGATGGCGTAACCCCGGTCGCGGTAAAACCGGTAGCGCTCGCGTGCCTGGGCGCGTTCGGCATCATCACTACCGACGATTTCCGCCAGGCGCTGGTAACGGCTGAAAAACGCCGGCCATTCCGTATGCAGATTGATCAGCATTTCGTCGTGCGGGTGAGTTTCGCCCTTGGCGTCGATCAATACCGGCGTAACCGACGCCAGCCGGTCATCCGGTGCGCAATGCGGCAGAAATCCGGTGGCCGGCACCGTCCACAACAGGCGATCCAAACGCGCTGCGATTTCGTGATCGGGACAGTACAGGGTGACACGCAGGCCATGGTTGCGTGCCTTGGCTGCAAGACGGCATGCGGTGTGCAGCCGGTCGGGCGCCCGCGTATAAAAATCGATCTGGGTCATCGGCCGGCGACCGGTGCTCAGCGTTTGCCGGCGCGGTTGATCAGGAATTGGGTCAGCAGTGGCACCGGTCGTCCGGTAGAGCCTTTTTCCCGACCGGATTTCCACGCGGTGCCGGCCACATCCAGATGCACCCATGGATATTTTTTGGTGAAGCGCGACAGGAAGCAGGCGGCCGTCACCGCACCGGCGGGGCGGCCACCAATATTGGCGAAATCTGCAAAGTTGCTGTGCAACTGCTCCTGATATTCATCGTGCAGCGGCAGGTGCCAGGCGGCGTCACCGGACGTTTCCCCGGCGGCCAGTACTTCGCGGGCCAGCGGGTCGTTGTTGGCAAACAGGCCGCTGACCACGTGCCCGAGGGCGATGACACAGGCGCCGGTGAGTGTGGCGATGTCGATGACCGCGGCGGGCTGATAACGCTCGGCGTAGGTCAGCGCGTCGCACAGGATCAGGCGGCCTTCGGCGTCGGTGTTGAGGATTTCCACGGTCTGCCCCGACATGCTGGTGACAATGTCGCCGGGTTTGGTGGCGCGACCGCCGGGCATGTTTTCGGTGGCGGGGATGATGCCTACCATGTTCACCGCCAATTTCATTGCGGCAATGGCCTTGATCGTGCCCAGCACGCTGCCGGCGCCGCTCATGTCGTACTTCATCTCGTCCATTTCCGGCGCCGGCTTGATCGAGATGCCGCCGGTGTCGAAAGTCACGCCTTTGCCGACCAGCACCACCGGCTTCTGTTTTTTCGGCCCCGCGCTGTATTCAAGGACGATCAGTTTCGGCGGCTCGCTGCTGCCGGCAGCCACTGACAGCAGCGTGTTCATGCCGAGTTTTTTCATGTCGGCGCGTTCGAGCACCTGGATTTTCAGACGGTATTGTTTGGCAAGTTTGCGTGCTTCGTCAGCCAGATAGGTCGGGGTGCAGACATTGCCCGGCAGATTGCCGAGGTCACGGGCCAGATTTACGCCATGGGCGAGTGCGAAGCCGCGCGCGAGGCCGCGTTCGGCACGCTTTACTTCGCTTTTGGTTTTCACCGCCAGCACAACCTTGGCCAGCGCCGGTGCGTTTTTTGCCGGCTGGCTTTTCATCTGCTCAAAACGGTAAATCGCGGTTTGCGCCGCGCATGCTGCCTGCATGCTTCGCCATTCGATATCGCGCCTTCCGACGGCAAGTTCCACCAGATGCAGTTCGGCGTCGGCGGCGCCGGTGTTGGCAAGCGCGCCGACCGTTGCAGTAATGGCACGTCGGAACTGTTTTTCGCCGAATTCGGCTTGCGGTCCCAGCCCGACCAGAAGCACACGCGCACTGGCAATGCCGGGAACATCGTGCAGCAGCAGTGTGGAGCCGATGCGGCCTTCCATGTCGCCGCGCTGCAGAAGTCGGCGCAGGCAGCCATTGCCGGCGTTGTCGAGCGTCGTGGCGGCAGCGCTCATTTCTCTTTCGGCGTATATGCCGACCACGCAGCAGCCGCTGGTTTTGCGGCCCGGCAACAGGGCTTTTATGCTAAATTCCACGCGTCAACTCCTATGCGTATTGTGAGCTGGTCAAGAACATGATTGTCGACCGTGTCGTGCGGCGTAGCGCGCTGTCCCGGGCATCGTGGCCATTTGTCGGCGTCCGGCAATCCGCGCACCAGTAAATCTTGCAGATTGTGCTGCACATCACCGGCATTCAACAGCAAACATTGATTATCTGCGCGTTCATTTCAAAAAGCAAAACACCGGCATGATTTTCCGGTCGGCATTGTTGCGCGAACTCGCGACCTCCGCGGTTGCGATATTCCTGGTGCTGCTCGGAATATCCATCACCACGCAACTGGTGCGCCTGCTCGGTCAGGCAGCCAGCGGCGCGATCACTTCTACGGGCATCATTGCGCTGCTCGGTTTTACGCTGATCGGCTACCTGCCGATCCTGCTGTCGGTGACGCTGTTCATTGCGGTGCTGATGACGCTGACCCGCAGCTACCGGGATTCGGAAATGGTGGTCTGGTTTTCCTGCGGGCTGGGCTTGACCCGTTGGATCCGGCCCGTGCTGACATTTTCTCTGCCGCTGGTGTTGATGATCGCGCTGTTGTCGTTGTTGCTGTCGCCGTGGGCGGTGGAAAAGGCGGAGGAGTTTCGCCGGCAGATGGACAGCCGCGACGAGGTGGCGTTGGTGACGCCGGGCGTATTCCACGAGTCACGGCGGGCGGACCGGGTGTATCTGGTCGAAGAGGTGGCAGGCAAATCAAATCTGGTGGCCAATGTTTTTGTCAGTTCGACCCAGCACGGCAAACTTGGGGTGATGGTGGCTCAAAGCGGTTTTCAGGAAACCGCAGCCAACGGCGACCGCTTCCTGGTGCTGCAGAACGGACGCCGTTATGAAGGCGAACCGGGGTCGCCCGAATACAAGATTTTCGAGTTCGGCCGTTATGCGATGCGCATCGAGACCGCGGAATCCGTGGCGCGCGCCCCCACTACCAAGACCATGTCAACCGTGGACCTGGTGCGGGACCCTTTGCCGCGTAATCTCGGTGAACTGTCGTGGCGTCTTGGTTTGCCCGCCAGCGCGCTGATTTTGTGTTTGCTGGCGATCCCGCTGTCGTTTGTGAATCCGCGCGCCGGCCGCTCGATGAACATCGGTCTGGCGATACTGGTGTACATGGTTTACAGCAATCTGCTGTCGATCATGCAGGCATCCATTGCGCAATCGAGGGTTGATTTCGGCGTTGGCATGTGGAGTGTGCATGCGGGGATGGCGCTGCTGTTGCTGATCATGTTTTATCGCCGACTTTCGGTATTTTCCGTCTTGCGGTGGCTGCGATGAAGACGCTGCGCAACTACATCGCGCGGGAAGTGGCGGTGGCAACGCTGCTGGTTTTTGTTGCGTTGCTGCTGCTGTTCGCGTTTTTTGACCTGGTCGAGCAGATGAAGGATCTCGGGCGCGGCGCTTACCAGTTGCGCCACATTGTGCTGCATGTGCTGTTGTCCGCGCCTAACCATGTGTATGAACTTTTCCCGATTGCCGCGCTGATCGGCACGTTGTTTGCACTGGCGCAGTTTGTGGCCAGTTCGGAATACACCGTAATGCGTGCCTCGGGCGTATCCCTGGCGCGCATGGTGGCGGCGCTGGTCACGGTCGGTGCGGCATTCGGCGTGCTGACTTTTGTCGTTGGGGAGTTTGTCGCGCCGCCCGCCGAGCAGTATGCGCAAAGGCTGCGCTCCCAGGCGATATCCGGAATCGTGGCGCAGGAATTTCGCTCGGGATTGTGGATCAAGGATGGCAGCGCTTTTGTCAACGTGCTCGAAGTCACGCCTTCAGCAGACCTCAAGGGTGTGCGTATATACGATTTTGACGAGAACTACCGATTGCGCAATCTGCGCTTCGCTGCGGGCGCGGAATACCTGGGAGAAAACCGCTGGCAGTTGACAGACATTGCGCAAACCACTTTTGAGGGGCTTAAAACCCGGGTCAGCAGGATCGAGCGGATGGACTGGCAGTCAGTACTCGAGCCTGCGTTGCTCAACGTGTTGCTGGTCAAGCCCGAGAAGATGTCCGCCTGGAGACTGTATTCGTATTCCCAGCATTTGAAGGAAAACAGGCAAAAAGCGCTGCGTTATGAAATAGCGCTATGGATCAAGATCATTTACCCGGTGGCGGTGGTGGTGATGATGGTGCTCGCGCTGCCTTTTGCCTATTTTCAGAGTCGTCAGGGCGGCATAGGTGCAAAGCTGTTCGCCGGCATCATGCTCGGACTGGCTTTTCATTTCCTGAACCGGTTGTTCGGACACTTGGGGCTGCTCTACGACTGGCCACCGGTTTCCAGCGCGATGGTGCCCACCCTGCTGTTCCTCGGGATTGCGCTGGGTATGATGTGGTTGCAGGAGCGGCGCTGAAAAAAGATCGCGACCGGGTGAAATTTCTATGCGGTTCTGACCAGCCGGGTGCCGGCCAGCCGGTCGTGCAGAAACTGGCGATCACGATCAATGAATGCCCAGATAACTGACAGACCCAGCAACAGGTAGCCCGCTGTAGCGAGGATGGCGCGCAATAAAGCGCGTGGAACCGGGACTTGTTTGCCGTCTGCGGTTTGCACGCGCATGCGCCAGGTCTTCATCGGCAGGGTCTGCCCGCTGCCGTGCCATTGCCATATGAAATAAGCGGCACATGTTGTCAGGGCAAGAATCCGGGTCAGCAGCCGGGCATTCGTGTGACCGGTAATTTCTGCCAATGCCGTGGCAAAGCCACCGGCGAGCAGCACGACGGCGATCAGCAGCAGAACTTCGTAGATCAGACTGAGCAGGCGCCTGCTGATGGTTGGTGTGACGGATTCGTCAGTCACCGTTGCGCGGATGGTGCGGGGGCTCCCGGCGCAATCGGTTCCACGGCGGGATCGAACGGGGTTTCGGATTGCGCCAGTGATTTTTGGTAGTCACGCCACTGTTTGGACATGCTGCTTCGCTGCTCAGGCGTCAGTTTTTTGAGTTCCTTGTAGCGGTCGCGCGCGGCCTTGCGCTCGGCGGGTTTCAGGCTCGCCCAGTCCTTCATCCGTTTCTGCAACCGTTGCTGCTCGGCGGGTTTCATTTTGGGATAACGATCGGCAATGGCCACCCATTTTTTGCGGCGCGTGGAGTCCATTTCGGTCCACTCCGCAGCCAAAGGTGCCAACACCTGCTGTTGCGCGGGTGTGAGTTCCGACCACGCCGGTTTAACAGGCTTGGTGCTTTGTTTTGCGGGCTGTGCGGCAACGGCAGAGAGCGCGATGCATAGCCAGATGATCAGCGCGATTGCCGTTTTAGCCACGAATCGAAGCCTTTGTCGAGGTAGGCGTCGATCGGCAGATCGTCCGTCAGCAAACGGGCGTCGAGATCGGCCAATTCATTGCTTTGCCCGTTTCCGGCCTGCCAGTAAACGACGCCGGCCAGGCCCACGACCAGCAGTGCAATCGGCAGGGCATAGCGGAGCCCGGAAGATGGATGATTACCAGATCGCGAGGCCGGAAAACCCGCCCAAGCCGGTTTCCAGGCCGGGGTCTCATGAAACCCGGTCAGAGCCTGTTCACGGGCTGCTGACAGTCGCGCCAAGGTGTCACTCCCCATTTCGCGGGTGCTGCGATCGAGCGCACGGGCGATTTTTTGCGCGGTCTCGTGTTCATGGGCATTCATAGCTCAATTCCCTGTTTTTTGAGCAATATCGCCAAAGCATGCGTAGCCCGGGAGCAATGCGTTTTTACGCTACCCTCCGAGCATCCCATGGCTTTGGCCGCTTCAGCGACATCCAGTTCCTCCCAGTAACGCAACATGAATGCCTGACGTTGACGCAATGGCAGGGTTGCCACAGCTTTTTCAATAAAATCAAGAACTTGTTTCTGTTCCAATTGCTCTGCAGGGCGGTTTGCGACTTTTGAGGTATTGTCGATCTCCAGGGTTTCCAGCGGATCATATTCTTCGTCAGCATCGCTGCCGAACAGCGTGCTGAGCGGCGTGAGCCAGGCCGAGCGCACCTTCTGGCGGCGAAAGAAGTCGCGGATCGCGTTCTGCAGGATGCGCTGGAATAGCATCGGGAACTCGGTGACAGGGCGGTCCGAGTATTTCTCAGAGAGCTTGAACATGGCGTCCTGCACGATATCCAGCGCAAGATGGTCATCCCGCACGGAAAATACCGCCTGCTTGAACGCCCTGCGTTCGACTCCGGCCAGGAAATCCGCGAGTTCCTTATATGTGGCCAGCTGGTTGCCTTTTTTATTGATAACCGGCGCCGGATGCGGCGCGGAAGTCCCTGAATCCGCGGCATCTTAGCAAAACAACGGCGTGAGGCAAACGCCATTTCGCGCATCATGCAAACGCTTGTATCCTGCTGTTTAAACGGATATTTTACTTGACCGGCGCGTGTCTGCGCGGTAATGTTTCAGGTTTCCTCCCAGTCTAAAACCCGCGTTGAGCGTTCCAGCGTGAGCGGGTCAAAAATCATGCAATTGTCGGGTGCAGAGATCGTTGTGCGCTGCCTGCAGGAAGAAGGCATAGAGCATATCTTCGGATATCCGGGCGGCGCCGTGTTGTTCCTGTATGACGAGCTGTTCAAACAGGACAAAGTGAAACATGTGCTGGTTCGTCACGAGCAGGCGGCGGTGCATGCGGCCGATGCGTACGCACGGTCGACCGACAAGGTCGGCGTTGCGCTGGTGACTTCCGGCCCCGGCGTGACCAACGCGATCACCGGCATCGCCACGGCGTACATGGATTCCATTCCGATGGTGATTCTGACCGGGCAGGTTCCCACGCATGCCATCGGCGAAGATGCCTTTCAGGAATGCGACACCGTCGGCATCACGCGACCCTGCGTCAAGCACAACTTCCTGGTCAAGGATGTGAAAGACATCGCCATAACGATGAAGAAGGCGTTTTACATTGCTGCAACGGGACGTCCGGGGCCGGTGGTGGTTGATATCCCCAAGGACATTACAGTCCACAAAACCGAGTTCGAATATCCGAAGTCGGTCACCATGCGTTCCTACAATCCGGTGGTCAAAGGACATGCCGGGCAGATCAAAAAAGCCGTGAGTCTGTTGCTGGGAGCCAAGCGTCCGATGATTTACGCCGGTGGCGGCGTGATCCTCGGCAATGCTTCGAATGAACTGACCCAGTTGGTGAAACAGATCGGATTTCCGTGCACCAATACGCTGATGGGCCTGGGCGGGTTTCCGGCCACGGACCGCCACTCCCTCGGCATGCTCGGCATGCACGGCACCTACGAAGCCAATATGGCCATGCAGCATTGTGACGTGCTGCTGGCTGTCGGCGCGCGCTTCGATGATCGCGTGATCGGCAACCCCAAACATTTTTTCGAACAGCCGCGCCAGATCATCCATATCGACATCGATCCCGCGTCCATCTCCAAGCGCGTGAAAGTCGACGTGCCGGTAGTGGGCAATGTGGGCGAGGTGCTGAAGGAATTGATCCGCCAGATCGATGCGGCGCGCGGTGGTCCGGACAAGGAGGCGCTGAAAGCGTGGTGGGCGCAGATCGAGCAGTGGCGTGGACGCGACTGCCTGAAGTATGACCGCGCCAGCGCGATCATCAAGCCGCAGTTCGTGATCGAAAAGCTCTACCAGGTGACCAAGGGCGATGCGTTCATTACCTCTGACGTTGGCCAGCATCAGATGTGGGCGGCGCAGTTCTACAAATTCGACAAGCCGCGGCGCTGGATCAATTCCGGCGGTCTGGGCACGATGGGTGTCGGCTTGCCGTACGCGATGGGCGTACAGATGGCGCATCCCAAGGCGACGGTTGCCTGCGTGACCGGCGAAGCGTCAATCCAGATGTGCATCCAGGAACTGTCGACCTGCAAGCAATATAGGTTGCCGATAAAACTGGTGAACCTGAACAACCGTTACATGGGCATGGTGCGGCAATGGCAGGAGTTTTTCCATGGCAACCGCTACTCCGAATCGTACATGGATGCGTTGCCGGATTTCGTCAAGTTGGCCGAATCCTATGGCCATGTCGGCATGCGCATCGACAAACCGGCGGATGTCGAGCCGGCATTGAAAGAGGCGTTTGCGCGCAAGAAGGATCTGGTGTTCCTCGATTTCATAACCGACCAGACCGAAAACGTGTTCCCGATGGTGCCGGGCGGCAAAGGCCTGTCGGAAATGATCCTGGTTTGATGCCATGAGACACATCATTTCTGTTTTGCTGGAAAACGAGGCCGGCGCATTGTCCCGGGTCGCGGGGCTGTTCTCGGCGCGCGGCTACAACATCGAGTCGCTTACTGTGGCGCCCACCGAGGATGCAACGCTGTCGCGGATGACCATCGTGACCTCGGGATCGGATGACATCATCGAACAGATCAACAAGCAATTAAACAAGTTGATTGACGTGGTGAAAGTGGTGGATCTGTCCGAGGGTGACCATATCGAGCGCGAGTTGATGCTGGTCAAGGTGCGCGCGGTGGGTAAGGATCGCGAGGAAATGAAGCGCATGGCGGACATTTTTCGCGGGCGTATCATTGACGTTACCGACAGGGATTACACGGTTGAATTGACCGGGCCCGGTTCCAAACTGGATGCATTCCTGAAAGCCATCGACCAGTCCGCAATTCTGGAAACAGTGCGCACCGGTGCTTCGGGCATCGGCCGGGGCGACCGCATATTGAAAGTTTAGGCGCAGGCGCGGCGCTTCGGGAAATTCCGTCGCCGGCGCCTGCAATAAAAACAACCGTTTACGTTTCAACAGAGGAAGACATGAAGATTTATTACGACAAAGACGCCGACCTTTCGCTGATCAAGCGCAAGCAGGTCGCCATTATCGGTTATGGCTCACAGGGTCATGCCCATGCCAACAATCTGAAGGACTCCGGAGCCAAAGTCACCGTCGGCCTGCGCAAGGACGGCGTGTCCTGGAGCAAGGCCAAAAAAGCCGGCATCGCCGTCAAGGAAGTCGGTGATGCAGTGAAGGGCGCCGATCTGGTGATGATTCTGCTGCCGGACGAACTTCACGCCGATGTCTACCGTGACGAGATCGAACCCAGCATCAAAAAGGGCGCGACGCTGGCGTTTGCGCACGGTTTCAACATCCATTTCAAGCAGATTGAGCCGCGTGCCGATCTTGATGTGATCATGATTGCGCCGAAAGGCCCTGGTCATCTGGTGCGTTCGACCTATACCCAGGGTGGCGGCGTGCCGGCGCTGATCGCCGTTCACCAGAACCCCAGCAAGAAGGCGCGTGACATTGCGCTGTCGTATGCGGCAGGTATCGGTGCGGCCCGCGCCGGCGTCATAGAAACCTCGTTCCGCGAAGAATGCGAGACCGACCTGTTCGGCGAGCAAGTCGTACTCTGCGGCGGTCTTTCGGCGCTGATCCAAGCCGGCTTTGAGACGCTGGTCGAAGCCGGTTATGCGCCGGAGATGGCGTACTTCGAATGCTTGCACGAAGTGAAATTGATCGTCGACCTGATTTACGAGGGAGGCATTGCCAACATGCGTTACTCGGTGTCGAACACCGCCGAGTACGGCGATTTCACGCGCGGTCCGCGCATTGTCACCGACGAGACTCGTGCCGAAATGCGCAAAATCCTCCAGGAGATTCAGACCGGCCAGTTTGCCAAAGAATTCATCCTTGAGAACAAGGCCGGTGCTCCCACACTTAAAGCCTTGCGCCGCATCGGCCAGGCGCATCAGGTTGAAGTTGTCGGCGCGAAACTGCGCGACATGATGCCCTGGATCAAGAAGAATCGCCTGGTTGATCAGACCAAAAACTGACAAAAACGCGAAAGGCGGCGTGAAAGGCGGTTTGCGCCGGGGAAATCGCCTCGCACGGCGAGCCCTGCGTAACCCGCCTTTCGCCATTTGCCGATGACTCAATATCCCCATCCGATCATTGCCCGTGAGGGCTGGCCCTTCATCGCCATTGCGCTGGTACTCGCCGCAGGAATACACGCCTGGGCGGGTTTCGGCTGGGCTGCATTCCCATGGTTGATAGCCATTTTCATGGTGCAGTTTTTCCGCGATCCGCCGCGGCAGATTCCGGCTGAGGCCGGTGCCGTGCTGTCGCCCGCGGACGGACGTATTGTGTCGGTGGGAAATGCGCGCGATCCCTATCTGGAGCGAGATGCACTGAAAATCAGTGTGTTCATGAATGTGTTCAATGCACACTCCAACCGCAGTCCGGTGGATGGCGTGGTGGAGAAGACCTGGTATTTTCCAGGCAGGTTTTTCAACGCCGATCTGGACAAGGCTTCCATGGAAAACGAGCGTGCGGTGATTTATCTGCGCACGCCGGAAAATCAGGATGTGACCTGCGTGCAGGTGGCGGGGCTGATCGCGAGGCGCATTCTTTGTTATGCCAAAGAGGGCTCGCATTTGGCGCGCGGCGAGCGCTTCGGATTTATCCGTTTCGGCTCGCGAGTGGATGTTTATCTGCCGGTGACGGCAACGCCGCAGGTCACTGTCGGCGACAAGGTCTACGCAACCGAAACCGTTCTCGCGGCGTTGTCCTGACACTGCCCGGTCTATGGTTTAAGATGGTCCACCATGACAGAACTCAAAGAGCACAAGCTGTTCATCAAGTCCCGCTTTGCACGGCGCGGGATTTACTGGCTGCCCAACATGTTTACCCTGGCTGCCCTGTTCGCCGGCTTTTATGCGGTGGTGCAGGCGGTCAGC
>JAKFUJ010000318.1 GCA_021732805.1 Betaproteobacteria bacterium
AAGGCGTGAAGTTCGTGCCGAACTGGGGCCGCCAGTCGGCAGTGGTCGACGGCAAGCGCAAATTCTTCGGCAACATGCCGATCGAAGCCCACGGCGGCGGCGCCGGCCTGGTGCAGTACCTCGACAAGGCGGTCAAAAAAGCCGGCATCCCGGTGTTGTTCGAGACCCGTGCGATCAAGCTGCTGTACGACGGCGCCACCGTCGGCGGCGTGCAGGTGCGGCAGAAGGGCAAGTCCTTCGAGATCAAAGCGAAGGCCGTGGTGCTGGCCTGCGGCGGCTTCGAGGCCAACCCCGAGATGCGCGCGCGTTACCTCGGACCGGGCTGGGAACTGGCAAAGGTGCGCGGCTCGCGCTTCAACGTCGGTGATGGGCTGAAAATGGCACTCGATATCGGCGCTGCACCCTATGGCAACTGGTCGGGCTGCCATGCCACCGGCTGGGATCGTTATGCGCCGGAGTTCGGCGACGTCAACGTCGGCGACCAGTTCCAGAAACACAGCTACATCTTCGGCCTGCTGATCAATGCCGAAGGCAAACGGTTTGTCGATGAAGGTTACGATTTCCACTCCTTCACCTATGCCAAGTACGGCGGCGAGGTGCTGAAGCAGTCCGGCCAGTTCGCGTGGCAGGTCTTCGATTCCAAGGTCACCAAGCTGTTGCGCTCGGAATACCGCATCAAGTTCGTGACCAAGGTCAGCGCCAACACGCTGGAAGAACTGGCGACCAAGCTCGAAGGCGTCAATCCGGAGCAGTTCCTCAAAACCGTGAACGACTACAACAACGCGGTGATGAAAGACGTGCCGTTCAACCACGTGATCAAGGACGGCAAGGGCACGGTCGGCATCGAGCCGCCGAAATCGAACTGGGCGCAGGCACTGGACGCACCACCCTACGACGCCTATGCCACCACCTGCGGCATCACCTTCACCTTCGGCGGACTGCGCATCGACAAGGAAACCGGTCAAGTCGTCGATTCCAACCAGTTGCCGATTCCCGGCCTCTACTGCGCCGGTGAAATGGTCGGCGGGCTGTTCTATTTCAACTACCCCAGCGGCACCGGCCTGGTGTCGGGTGCGGTGTTCGGCAAGCTGGCTGGTACCGCCGCTGGTCAAAGCGCCAAACAGTAAGCATGCCTAGCAGAATGCCCTTTTCATTGCATACATTCTTTCCCTCACCCTCAATCCCTCTCCCGGAGGGAGAGGGAAGATAAGCCCTTCTCCCACCGGGAGAAGGGTGGGGATGAGGGAGAACTTTCATTTTGTCAGCCACTTAAATGTCATCCACGCAACCACCCCTGCTCGCTGATGCGACCCGCGACCTCGCGCGTTTTGGCGCGGCACTGCGCTACGAAGATATTCCCGCGGATGCCATCGCCCGCATCAAGCTGAGCCTGCTCGACAGCCTAGGCTGCTGCCTGTTCGGCGCGACCCTGCCGTGGACCCAAAAAGTCGCGGCGCTGGCGGAACAGGAAGGCGCCAAACCCGTGGCCACGCTGATCGGCCTCGGCCGCAAAACCTCGGCGTCGCTGGCCGCACTGGTCAACGGCACCTCAGGCCATGCCTTCGAACTCGATGACATCCACAAGGAATCCATCGTCCACGCCGGCTCCATCGCGACGCCGGTGGCGCTGGGCCTGGCCGAGGCCCGCGGAAAAATTTCAGGGCGTGATGTACTGACCGCGATGGTTGCCGGTTATGAAATCGGCCACCGCGTCGGCAATGCTGCAACCATGAGTCTGTTTTTCCGCGGCTTCCATCCGCAGGGCACTTCGGGCGCGTTTGTCGCCGCCGCCACCGCGGCACGCATGCTGAATCTCGATGCCACACAGTTCCAGCACGCGCTGGGCATGGCCGGTTCGCAGGCCGGCGGCCTGATGGCGGCGCAGGAAGGCGCGATGGTCAAACGTTTTCACAGCGGGCGCGCTGCACAGAGCGGCGTGTATGCGGCACAGCTGGCAAGCCAGGGTTTCACCGGCATCCTCGATGTGCTGGAAGCACCGTATGGCGGCTACCTGTCGACCTATTCCGACAATCCCAATCCGTCGCGGCTGACGGATGGACTAGGAAATGCGGGCCTCGGCAATAAGGGCCACAGCACCACCTGGGAAACGCTGAATGTCGGCTACAAGCCGCATGCCAGCGTGACCAGCATCCACAGCGCGCTCGATGCGCTGTCAGAACTGATGAAGGAACACGGCATCAAAGCCGGCGACATCGCCAAAGTCGAAACCGGCCTGTCGCCGATGACCCATGTGCATTGCGCGTGGGAGTACAAGGCGCAGGGCGTCACCGCGGCGCAGATGAATCTGTATTACGGCATGGCGGTGATTGCGCTCGACGGTGCGGCGTTCACCGAACAGTTCCGTGAAGTGCGACTCAGTGACCCGCAGATTCTCGATTTCATTTCACACATCACTGCGTATGTCGACCCTGAAATCGAAAAAATGGGCGCGCCGTTCCGCCATGCCTCGCGGGTTAAAATCACCGCGCGCAACGGCAATGTATTTGAAAAACTGTCACTGCACCGCCGTGGCAGTCCGGAAAATCCGTTGTCTCCGGAAGAAGTGGTGCACAAATTCCGCAATGTCGTGGCGCCGTGCATGGACAAGGCGGCAGCGGAAAAAATCATCGCTGCCGTCGATGCCTTCGAAACGCTGACTGACATCAACGCCGTGATGCCGCTGCTGGGCGCTGCGGCTCGACGGCTTGAATGAGTGGACTCAACACCACCCTCATCCCCACCCTTCTGCTTCGCGGCAAGTGTTCCCTTGTCCCAAAGGGAGAAGGGTGGGGATGAGGGTGAGGGCATTTTTTGTCGCGATTCCATCGCTTGATATCATATAAGTAATTGATTTTATTAATGTTTTATAGACTTACTGAGGAATCTGCATCATGGCCAAACAATCCACCAGCGACAATCCCTACACCCGCGGCATGGCCGCCTTCGTCTCCGGACTGACTTACGACAAGATTCCGGAAAACGTCCGCCATCGCAACAAGCTGCTGATGCTGGATGCGCTGGGCTGCGCGCTCTACGGCGCCGACCTCGAGTGGAGCAGGATTCTGCAGGACAAGCTGGAGAGCATTGATGCGACGCGCCAGTGCAGCGTGTGGGGCACCAGGAAAAAACTTTCGGCGCCGCACGCCGCGCTGGTCAACGGCACACAGGTCCAGGGATTCGAACTGGACGACGTGCACCGTGCCGGCGTGCTGCATGTGGGCGCCGTGGTGCTGCCTTCGCTGATCTCGATCACCGAACTGAAACCGGGCATGAGCGGCAGGGAATTCCTGACCTCTTCCGTCGCCGGTTATGAAATCGGCCCGCGTGTCGGCCTGTGCATGGGGCCCTCGCACATCGCCTCGGGCTGGCACTCGGGCGCGACGCTGGGCGTGTTTTCGTCTGCGGCAGGTGCGGCGCGGGGTCTCAAGCTCGACACCGACAAGACCGTGCATGCGCTGGGCATTGCCGGCACCCAGGCCGGCGGCTTGATGGCCGCGCAATTCGGCGCCATGGTCAAACGCATGCACGCCGGTCGTTCGTCGCAATCAGGCCTCTACGGCGCGCTGTTCGCCGAAGCCGGCTTCACCGGCATCCTCAACGTGCTGGAAAGCGAATACGGCGGTTTCTGCACGACGCTGACGCAGTCCACCGACAAATTCAATCTGAAAGAACTGACTGCGGGACTCGGCGAAGTCTGGCAGACCATGGGCGTGGCACTCAAGTTCTATGCCTGCGTTGGCACCAACCACACCACGCTGGACGCGCTGCGCGACATGCGCCGCGAACGCCCGTTCACCCACAACGACGTGAAAAAAGTCGTTGTTCACGGTTCCGAAGTCACGGTGCACCATGTCGGCTGGAAATACGAACCGCAGGGCCTGACCTCGGCGCAGCTGAACATGCCGTACTGCGTCGCCGCCTGGCTGATCGAAGACGACTGCTTCGTCGACCAGTTCACGGAAAAGATGGTCGCCGATCCGCAACGCATGAAACTCGCGGAGAAAGTCGATGTCCTGCACGATCCGGCGATCACTGCGCTGGGCGCGAAGCTCCGCCACAAGGTACATGTCGAACTCCACCTCAATGACGGCACGGTAATGAAGCGTACGGTCACCGCAGCGCGCGGCAGTGAAGACTTTTTCGCCACCGACGCCGAGATCATCGAAAAATTCGAGAAACTCGCCAGCAAGACGCTGCCCAAGGCCCGCGTCGAAGAACTGCGCGATGCGGTGATGGGCATCGAGAAGCTGCCCGATGCAACCGTACTGTCCAAACTGCTGACTGCCTGATTGTGCTCCATTCCCTGCAATGGCCAAGCTGACTTTCCATCACCCCCGACCCCTCTCCCAGGGGGCGAGGGGAGATATCAGAAGTAAATGGCTTGAAAGCCATTTACCTGAAAAATCATGACCGCTGCCCGTACGCTCGCGGAGTTTGCGGCCGGGCTGACTTACGAACAAATCCCGGCGGCACCGCGTGAACGCGCGCGGCAATGCATCATCGACACCGCCGGCGCGGCGCTGTTCGGTTCGCGCCTGCCGTGGAGCCGCATCGTTGCCGGCCATGCGCAACAGTGCGGCGGCAATGGCAGCAGCCGAGTCATCGGCTCCTCATTAAAAGTGGCGCCACCGGCGGCCGCGCTGGCCAACGGCGTGTGCAGCCATGCTTTTGAACTCGACGGCCTGCGCAAACCCAGCGCCGGTGTGCATCCCGGCGCAATCCTGCTGCCGGCGGCGCTCGCTGCCGCAGAACATCAGGGCGCCAGCGGTCGCGACCTGCTGACCGCTTTTGTCGCCGGCGCGGAAGTACTGTTCCGCATCGGCCTCGCCGCGAAACAAACCACTGAATCACTGGGCTTTCACGCACCGGGCGTCAACGGCCCTTACGGCTCGGCCATCGTCGCCGGCAAATTGCTGGGATTGAATGCAGCGCAACTGACACAGGCGCTGGGCATCGCCGGTTCGCTGGGTGGCGGCCTGCTCGCTTTCGCCAAGGCCGGCAACGGCGCGATGGTCAAGCGCCTGCACATGGGACGCGCGGCGGAAGCCGGCGTGCTTGCCGCACTGCTCGCCCGCGACGGTTATGAAGGCCCGGATTCAGTTCTTGAGGGCAAATACGGCTACCTCGAATCCTATGCGCGTGACGGCGACGCCACGCAATTCACCAAAGGACTCGGCACCCACTTCGACATCGTTTACGCCTGCCTGAAGCGTTACGCCTGCCACATTACTGCGCACACTCCCGTACAGTCGCTGCAGGAATTGCGTGCAGAAAATAATTTCAATGGCGACGACATCAAGGCACTGACCATACATGCGCGGCACAAGGTGCTGTCGCATCATGACATCCGCGAACCGCGCGATGTTGCCGGCGCGCAGTACAGCGTGCCGTTCTGTTCGGCCATCGCGCTGTATTACGACGTCAATGATCCGCTGGCGTTTTCCGAAGCCGCGTTGAACGATGCAAAAGTGCGCGCATTGGCACTGAAACTCAACGTCGTGGAAATGGGGCACGATGAAAAAGGCGGCGCCTGGGCAACGCGGGTCGTCGTTGCACTGAAGGACGGTCGCCGCTTTGAACGTTTCGCCGAAGAGTTCAAAGGCACGCCGGCCTCACCGCTGTCCCCGGAAGAATTGCAGACCAAGTTCATGCGCATGGCCGGCGCGCATCCCCGCGCTGCGGAACTGCATGCGCAACTGGCCGCGCTGGAAAACATCGCCGACTGCCGCACGCTGGCGATCGGTACAGCCGCCTGAGTTTTTTTGGGATTTTTTGCAATCGTTGAAACCAATTCCGTTCGTCCTGAGCCCGTCGAATGGCAGCAGGGCTTCGACAGGCTCAGTCCGAACGGTGTCATCCATCCGGTGGAAGTACGGTACGACATAACAGCGAGGAGAAACTGATGACCCGATTACTGACCAGCGCGCTCTGTGCCATGGCCCTGTCCGCACAGGCGGCTTATCCCGAAAAACCGGTGCGCCTGATCGTGCCGCTGTCGGCGGGCGGCGGCATGGATACGGTGACCCGCGCCGTGGCCTCGCCGCTGGCGGAGAAACTCGGACAGACCGTAGTCGTCGACAACCGCGCTGGCGGCGGTGGTGCCATCGGCGCCGAACTGACCAAAGAAGCGCCGAAAGACGGCCACACCCTGCTAATGGCCAGCGCCACTTTTGTGATCCATCCGCTGCTCTACCCGGCGCGATATGTGCCGACCCGCGATTACACAGCCATCACCCAGGTCACGCGCCAGCCTTATGTGCTGATGGTCCATCCGGGTATTCCCGCAAAAAACGTCAGGGAACTGGTGGCCTATACCAAGGCCAATCCGAACAAGATCAATTACGCCTCATCCGGCCAGGGCAGCCTGATTCACCTGAGCACGGAACTGTTCAAGGCGCGCACCGGCGCCGACATGAACCACATCCCGTACAAGGGCATGGGCGGCGCTTATGTCGACATGCTGTCCGGCCGCATCCAGGCCGCATTTCCCAGCATCATCTCCGTGCTGCCACATCTGAAGACCGGCAAGCTGCGCGCGCTGGCGGTGTCGAGCGCGCAGCGTTCGAGTTCACTGCCCGACATCCCCAGCCTGCAGGAAACCGGCATCCGCGATTTCGACGTTTCACAGTGGTACGGCCTGTTTGCTCCAGCCGGCACGCCGCGCCCCGTCATTGATCGCATCCATCGCGAGGTGGTGGATATCCTGAAGACATCAGAAATGCAAAAACGCATGGCCGGCGACGGCGCCGACGGCGTCGGCAACACGCCCGAGCAGTTCGCCGCCTATGTCAAAGCCGAATCGGTGCGCTGGGCCGAAGTCATCAGGAAATCGAACATCAAGGCTGACTGAACCACGCGGCACCGTGTTACTGACGCATGCGTGACGCTATGTGGCGCTGCCGCTGTTACCCGCACCACCAGCGCTGCGGTTACAATCCCCGCGGTTCGTCGCCGGCATGCCGGGCGAAAATTTCCGGCTGCAGTGATTGTCATATTGCGCTGCCACCGCACCGGCCGCTTGCATCACCCAGTCAAAACATTAAATTTATTAATAAAATCAATAGGTTAATTAAATGCCGCTTTACGCGCTGACTATTTTTGCGAGCGCTTTCCTGCTGTTCCTGGTGCAACCCATCATGGCGAAACAGATTCTGCCGTGGTTCGGCGGTTCCGCGGCGGTATGGACGACCTGCCTGATGTTTTTCCAGATCGTGCTGCTCGCCGGTTATGCCTACGCCGACTGGACCATACGTTTCCTGAAGCCGCGCCCGCAGGTCATCCTGCATGTGTCGCTGATCGTCATCAGCCTGGTCTCGCTGCCGATCATCGCCGGCAGCGGCTGGAAACCGGATGGCGACGAAGATCCGACGTGGCTGATCCTGGGTTTGCTCGCCGCAACCATCGGCCTGCCCTACTTCCTGCTGTCCACCACCGGACCGCTGCTGCAGGCGTGGTTTGCGCGGAGTTTTCCGCAGGCAAAAAATGTCTACCGCCTGTTCGCGCTGTCGAATGGCGCATCGCTGATTGCGCTGGTGGCCTATCCGTTTGTGGTTGAACCGTACATCACCACTCATCAACAATCGATCAGCTGGAGTTTTGGTTACGCACTGTTCGTCGTGCTGTGCGGCGGCTCGGCGCTGTTCAGCCTGCGTGCTTCAACCCAGATGGCGACTCAACAGGCGGCGACCGCCATCGACGGCCCCGCGCCGCGTGCCGCAGACTACCTGCTGTGGCTGACGCTGGCCGCACTGGGTTCGTTCATGCTGATCGCGGTGACCAACCACATCACGCACGACGTCGCCTCGGTGCCGTTCCTGTGGATCCTGCCGCTGACGCTGTACCTGCTGTCGTTTGTGCTGTGTTTTGAAGGCCGCAACTGGTACCAGCGCAGCATCTTTTTCGGACCGCTGCTGGTTGTCGTCGGCGCGATGTCCTGGGCGCTGCACACCAACGGCGGCGTGATGGACATCAAGCAGGCGATTCCGCTGTTCGCCACCGGGCTGTTCGTGATGTGCATGTTTTTCCATGGTGAACTCGCCGCGCTGAAACCGGCGCCGCGTTACCTCACCGGGTTTTACCTGATGATTTCTCTGGGCGGCGCGGTCGGCGGCCTGCTGGTGGGTTTTGTCGCGCCCAAACTGTTCGACACCTATTACGAGTTCGGGCTGGGCCTGTTTGCAACCACGCTGCTCGCCGCCTACGTCGCACGCCGGGCGATGCTAATCGTGCCGGTGCTGGCACTGGCCGCCGCCTGTTTCACCGCGTACCAGATCCATGCCTATATCGACATGCTGTCCAAGGGCACACGGATCATGACGCGCAATTTCTACGGCACGCTGCGGGTCAAGGACTTCGGCGATGCAAACGGTGACGGCACACGCCGGTTGATGCATGGCGTCATCATGCATGGCGAGCAGCACTTGGCGCCATCGAAGCGCATGTCGCCGACAACGTATTACGGCACGACTTCAGGCGTGGGCCGCATCATCAGCATCAAGAGCGGCGCCGCGAAGGACATCCGCGTCGGCGTGGTCGGTCTTGGCGCCGGCACTCTCGCCGTCTACGGCCGGCCTGGGGATGTTTACCGCTTTTATGAAATCAATCCGCAGGTCATCGAACTCGCCAAAACCGAGTTCAGCTATCTCGGTTCCAGCACGGCAAAAATCGAAACCCTGCTCGGTGACGCCCGGCTGACCCTGGAACGCGAACCGGCGCAGCGTTACGACGTGCTGGCGATCGACGCTTTCTCCAGCGATTCGATACCCACCCACCTGATGACTTACCAGGCGATGGCTGTTTATCTGAAGAACATCAAACCCGACGGCGTGATCGCTTTCCATGTCACCAACCGTTTCCTGCATCTGGCGCCGGTGGTCAAACGTATTGCCGATGAACACGGCTTGCACACGGTGCTGGTCGCCGACGACCCCGACAGCGACTCTGACCTGGCCAATACCGACTGGGTGCTGGTGTCGCGCAACAAAGCAGTGCTTGAGCATTCGAACATCACCGAATCGCTGGAAGCCATCAGTGAAATTCCCGGCCTTCGCCTGTGGACCGACAGCTTCAACAACCTGTTCAAGATTCTCAAATAAACTACCCGTCGCACCTGCCGCCGCGTAGCCGGCGGGTTGAAAAACGCCGGCAGCACACCCATCTGCAATTCATAACCATGAAAATCATCAAACCATTGTTTTTAAACAATTTTTTAAAAATCCCCGGGGCGTTGCTGCTGTTGCTGGGCGTATTACTGCCGCTGCCAGCACCGGCGCAGACCGTGGCGGATCCACGCGGTCTGCCCACGCTGGCGCCGCTGGTCAATCAGGTCACACCGGCCGTGGTCAACGTATCGGTGGTCACGCGTGCGCCGATGGAAAACAATCCGTTGTTTCGCGATCCGTTTTTCCGCCGCTTTTTCAATTTTCCGGAACGCCAGCAGCGCCAGGAACAGGCCGCGGGCTCGGGCGTCATTGTCGATGCCGCGCGCGGCTATATCCTGACCAACAATCACGTCATCAAGGATGCAGAGCAGATCAACATCACGCTCAAGGATCGCCGCCAGTTTCCGGCAAAACTCGTCGGCACCGATCCCGGAACCGATATCGCGGTGCTGCAGATCAGCGCACCCGGACTCGCGGCATTGCGCATCGGCGACTCCGATTCGCTGCTGGTCGGCGACTATGTACTCGCCATCGGCAATCCGTTTGGTATCGGCCAGACCGTGACCTCGGGCATTGTCAGCGCGCTGGGGCGCAGCGGACTTTCGGTTGAAGGTTATGAGGACTTCATCCAGACCGACGCTTCGATCAATCCCGGCAACTCGGGTGGCGCGCTGGTCAATCTGCGCGGCGAACTGATCGGCATCAACACCGCGATCATCGGCCCCTCGGGCGGCAATGTCGGCATCGGTTTTGCGGTGCCTTCAGTCATGGCGCGCGCGGTGATGGAACAGATCGTGCGTTACGGCGAAGTGCGGCGCGGACGCCTCGGCATTGAAATGGCGGATGTCACCGCCGACGCGCAGCGCAAACTGAAGCTGAAGTCGCTGGACGGCGCCCTCATCGCCAACGTCGAAGCGGACTCCCCCGCGGCGCAGGCGGGACTGCGCATCGGGGACGTGGTGGCCTCCCTCAACAACCGTCCGATCCGCAGTGCGGCCGAACTGCGCGCACGGCTTGGACTGACGCCGGTCGGTGATGAAATCGAATTAGGTATCGTGCGTGAAGGCGGCCCCCGCAGCATCCGCACACGTATTGCCGCGCCGCAGGCCTCGGCCAGCGATGAAGCCAAAACGGTAGCCCTGCTGCCGGGTCTGCGGGTGGTCGAAATCGAACCCGGCAGCCCGCTGGCGCAGCGTCTGCGCGGGGGCGGACTGGTAGTGGCCGCAGTGGATGCCGACAGCCGTGCGCTGCAGGCGGGCTTCCGTCCGGGCGACATTATTGTCGCCGTCAACCGGCGCCGGGTACAGACCCTGGCCGAATTCCAGAAACTGCTGGGCGCTGCGGAACGCGGCTATGCGGTGAGTTTGCTGCGCGGCGATTTCAGCCTGACCATCATCGTCCGCTAGACCTGTTAACCATTTATTTGCGACCGCGGCGCCCCCCAAGAGGACTTGCTGCGCGGCGCACCAGCCAGCCGCCGACGCCCAGCAAAGCCGAGTTTGCGTACCACACCGGCGCATAACCGAACGCGGTGCCGATGGTGCCGAACAGCAGCGGAATCACCAGATGGGTCACGTTGTTGACGGTGACC
>JAKFUJ010000110.1 GCA_021732805.1 Betaproteobacteria bacterium
GCGCAGGCCATCGACGATCTCGAACTTTTCGATCTCGACCGCCGTCGAATACGGCAATTCCTCCCCCAGCAATCGGAACAGCTTTTCCCGCAACAATTCAGAAGCCAGCGTGCGTTCGCTGGCCGTGGTGATTTCATCCTCGGCATACAGCCGTTCCCGTTCCGGCAGCAATCCGGCGATCGCCTGCAGCAGATTGTCCGCGCCGACACCGTTTTTGGCGGAAACCGGCACGATGGCCGCTGGATTGGCCAGTGCCTGCAGCTCCTGCATATAGGGCAGCAATTCGTTTTTGTTATCCAGTTCATCGATTTTGTTCACCGCAATGATCGCCGGCGCACTGTGCTGCAGCAGCGCCAGTACCGCCTTGTCTTCCGCGGTCAGATGGCGCGCCTCCACCACCCAGACCACGGCATCAACATCGGCAATGCTGCGCGACACGCTGCGGTTCATCCGCTGGTTCATTGCACTGCCGTGGCGGTTCTGGAAACCCGGGGTGTCGACGAATACAAACTGGGTATCAGCACGGGTCACGATGCCGATGATGCGCTGGCGCGTGGTCTGCGGCCGCCGCGAGGTGATGCTGATTTTCTGGCCGACCAGACGGTTGAGCAGGGTCGATTTACCGACATTGGGCCGGCCGATGATTGCAACATAACCCGCGCGATGACCGGTCATGCGCCGCCCACCAGCGCCCAGGCTTTGGTTGCCGCGTCCTGCTCCGCCGCACGCCGGCTCGATCCCTGGCCTTCGGTGCGGACATCCAGGCTCTCGATGACGCATTGCACCTGGAAGGTCTGGGCATGGGCGTGCCCTTGAGTACCCAGCATCGTGTATGCATGCAACGCCATGCCCCGACCCTGGGTGAATTCCTGGAGCAGGGTTTTGGCGTCCTTGCCGCTGACATTGGGATTGATAGCTGCGAGACTGGCAGCGAACAGCCGGCGCACGACCGACTGTGCCGCATTGAATCCGCCGTCCAGCATCACGGCGCCGACCAATGCTTCGACTGCATCCGCGAGTATCGACGGACGCTGCGCACCGCCGCTTTTGATTTCCCCTTCGCCCAGCCTGAGGTAATCACCAAGGCCCAGACTCTGCGCCACACCGAGCAAAGCCTGCTGGTTGACCAGATTGGCGCGCAGACGGGAAAGATCCCCTTCGCTCAATCCCGGAAATCTTTCATAGAGCTCAAGCGCGATGACGCAGTTGACGATGCTGTCGCCCAGATATTCCAGGCGCTCGTAATGGTCGGCGCCAAAAGAGCGATGCGTCAGCGCCCGCCGCAGCAGCCCTGCATCGAGGAAGACATGCCCGATTTTCCTGCTGACCGCATCCGGGTTCACAATGGGCAGTATGTTGCCGGCCGTCTTGTTACTTGTCGGAACGGGGCTTGAATTCCATCAATGCGCTGAGATTGCCGAACAGCGGCACACGCACCGTGTAATCGGCGCTCAACACGATGCCGGAGCCGTCCTTGTCGATCTGCACATCGTCGTAACCGATGGCTTTGATGTTGTCGACGCCGGCACGGGCGTTCCAGGCGCTGTTGAATTCACCGCGTGTCGCGGTTTTCATCGAAGGCTCGGCAGCCAGCGTGCGCAATGTTTTCTGGATGGTGTAGTACTCCATGTAGGCCGGGCCGATCTTGAAGGCCAGCAGCAACCCTGCGATGAAAATAATCGCAAACACCAGGAAGCCTGTAATGGTGATTCCGCGCTGCGTGTGCATGTTTGACTCCTCGTCCATTTCAGTTGATCGAACGGCCGATGCGCTTCAGGTCGTCGAAATTCCACCAGATCATAAAAGCCCTGCCGACGATGTTCTGTTCCGGCACAAAACCCCAGTAGCGGCTGTCGCTGCTGCTGTCACGATTATCGCCCATCATGAAGTAGTGCTGCGCGGGCACCTTGCAGCGAAAACCCGACTCATTGTACGCACAATTGTCGCGGAAGGGGAAGCGCTGCACCCCGCTCAACTGCACCGACGGCACTGTCGGCTGCAACAGCACCGAATAAGCCTGTGCACCCAGCTGCTCCTGAAAGCGGCTGGTGGCGACGAAGTTGAGACCGCCTTCCAGATAATTGAACTCACCGTCGGCTTTCACCGGAATTTCCCTGCCGTTGATCGTCAGCCGCTTGTCGGCATAAATGACATCGTCACCCGGAATGCCCACTACCCGCTTGATGTAATCAAGAGAGGGGTTTTCCGGATAGCGGAAAACCATGACCTCGCCGCGCTGCGGTTCGTTGACCGCGACCAGCAACGTGTTGGCCACCGGCAGCCGGACGCCGTAAGTGAACTTGTTGACCAGAATGAAATCGCCGACCAGCAGGGTCGGCAGCATCGACCCCGAGGGAATCTTGAACGGCTCGACCAGAAATGAACGCAGCACGAATACGACCAGTATCACCGGAAAAAAACTCACCGGATACTCGATCCACCACGGCTGCGGCTCCCCTGCGGCGCGTTGTTTCCTGAAATACAGTGACTCGGCCAGGTACACGACACCGGTCACCAGCAGCAGGACCAGCATGATCAACGCAAAATTCACGGTTTCTCCGTTATTTTCCGACCTGCAGGATGGCGAGGAAGGCCTCCTGCGGTATTTCGACGGTCCCGACCTGCTTCATGCGCTTCTTGCCGGCCTTCTGCTTCTCCAGCAGTTTTTTCTTGCGTGAAATGTCGCCGCCGTAACATTTGGCAAGTACGTTTTTGCGCATCGCCTTGATCGTCTCGCGGGCGATGATGTGCGCGCCGATCGCGGCCTGCACGGCGATGTCGAACATCTGGCGCGGAATCAGCTTGCGCATTTTTTCGGCGACCTCGCGACCGCGGTACTGGGCATTGCCGCGATGCACGATCAGGGACAATGCGTCGACACGTTCACTGTTGATCAGGATATCCAGCCTTACCAGATCGCCGGCGCGGTATTCGAGAAAATCGTAGTCGAGGGAGGCATAACCGCGGGAAACCGATTTCAGGCGGTCGAAGAAATCCATGACCACCTCGTTCAGCGGCAATTCGTAGGTCAGCATGACCTGCCTGCCCAGATACTGCATGTTGCGCTGGGCGCCGCGTTTTTCGGTGCACAGCGTCATCACCGGGCCGACATAATCGTTTGGCACCAGGATCGATGCCATGATCATGGGCTCACGGATTTCCTCAATCAGTGAAATCTCGGGCAAACGGGACGGATTCTCGATTTCGATCACGCTGCCGTCGCGCAACGCCACCTGATAGACCACGGTCGGCGCAGTGGTGATCAATGACATGTTGTATTCGCGCTCGAGCCGCTCCTGCACGATGTCCATGTGCAGCAGCCCGAGGAATCCGCAACGGAAACCGAAACCCAGCGCCTGCGAGGACTCCGGTTCGAAGCGCAGCGAGGAATCGTTGAGATGCAATTTTTCCAGCGCGTCGCGCAAAGCCTCGTACTCGTTCGACTCCACCGGATACAGTCCGGCGAAAACTTGCGGCTTGATTTCCTTGAAACCGGGCAACGCCTCAGATGCAGGATTGGTCGTCAGCGTCAGCGTATCGCCGACCTTGGCCGCCTGCAATTCCTTGATGCCGGCAATGACAAAACCCACCTCGCCCGCGGACAGGCGCTCCATGGCCAGCGATTTCGGTGTGAATTTGCCGACCTGCTCGCACATGAAATTGCCGCCGCCGGCCATCAGCAGGATGCGATCACGGGGTTTCAGCTCACCGTCAACCACACGCACCAGCATCACCACGCCGACATAGTTGTCGAACCACGAATCGATGATCAGCGCTTTCAGCGGCGCGGCGGGATCGCCCTTGGGCGGCGGCATCTGGTGCACGATGGCTTCCAGTATGTCGGTGATGCCTTCCCCGCTCTTGGCGCTGACCCTGACCGCATCCTTCGCCGGGATGCCGATGATGTCCTCGATCTCGGCCGCGACACGCTCGGGCTCGACCTGCGGCAAGTCCATCTTGTTCAGCACCGGCACCACTTCGACGCCCTGCTCGATTGCCGTGTAACAGTTGGCCACGGTCTGCGCCTCCACACCCTGCGAGGCATCAACCACCAGCAGCGCACCTTCGCAGGCCGCCAGAGACCGGGAGACTTCGTAGGAAAAATCAACATGCCCGGGGGTATCAATCAGGTTCAGCTGATAGGTCTGCCCATTGCGGGCGATATAGGCCAGTGATGCTGTCTGCGCCTTGATGGTGATGCCCCGCTCCCGCTCAAGATCCATCGAGTCGAGCACCTGGGATTCCATCTCGCGATCGGACAAGCCGCCGCAGACCTGGATAAAGCGGTCAGCCAGCGTCGATTTGCCGTGATCGATATGCGCGATGATGGAAAAGTTGCGGATATGCTGCATTGCGGTGTGCGGTCTACCAAGGTCCGACAGGGGCTAACAGGAACCTACAGGATTCAACAAAAGGGGCACTCAAGGTGTCCCGGAGTGCCCCGTTCCGAATATAAGTCCGCGCATTTTAGCGGAAATCCCGCAAGTAATCAGTAACAGTCGCTGGATCAAGGCGGTAATGGCAGAGTTCGTGCTCACCATGCATCAGCAGCGGAACCCGTTCGCCAAACCGCTGCTCCAGCCCGGACCGGCTGTCGACATCGACCACCACCAGATCAAACGGCTGGAGGGCCTGAATCACTTTCAGGCCCTCCAGCATGTCGGCACAAAGATGGCACCAGTTACGGCTGTACAGCGTGAGCGTTATCCGTCCGTCAACCATTCCCGTCGATGCGCAACGGGATATACAGTGAATTGGCGCCGCGACGGACCAGCAGTGCGACAATCCTGCCCTTGTCGAAACCGGCCATCAACTGGCGAAACTGCTCCACCGATTTGACGTCCTGGTTGTTGACGGCCAGGATGATGTCGCCTTTGCGGATACCGGCGCGGGCCGCGCCGCCCTGCGCGCTGTCGACAAACACGCCGCCTTCGATCTTGAATTCCTTTTTCTGCGCGTCCGTGAGGTCCGCAAGCCCCATGCCGAACTGGGTCGCCGTGGGTGGTTGCGGCTTGCTGCGCGCCTGCCGGCCCGGACGGTCTTCGGGCAACTCCGCCACGACCAGTTGCAAGTCGCGTGTGGCCTTGCTGCGCCAGACCTGAATCGTGACCTTGGTGCCGGGTCGCGTTCCGCCGACTACACGCGGCAGATCCTCCGAAGCATTCACCGGTTTGCCGTCAAAACGCAGGATGACGTCGCCGGCCTCGATGCCGGCTTTGTCCGCCGGACCGCCTTTCTCGACCGAGTTGACCAGCGCGCCCTGCGGCTTGCTCAGACCGAAACCGTCAGCCAGTTCCTTGGTCACCGGCTGGATCACCACGCCGATTCGCCCGCGCGTCACCTTGCCGGTGTTGCGCAACTGCATCGCGATGTCGTTGGCGACATCAATCGGAATCGCAAACGACAGCCCCATGAAACCGCCGGTCCGGCTGTAAATCTGCGAATTGATGCCGACGACCTCACCACGAAGATTGAACAGCGGTCCGCCCGAATTGCCGGGATTGACGGCAACGTCGGTCTGTATGAAAGGTACAAAATTTTCCTGCGGCAGGGAACGGCCTTTGGCACTGACGATGCCCGCCGTCACCGTGTTGTCAAAACCGAACGGCGAACCGATGGCCACCACCCATTCACCGACCTTGAGTTTGCCCGGATCGCCAAAACGCACTGTCGGCAGCCCGCTTGCCTCGATCTTGATCAACGCCACATCGGTACGACGATCAGCGCCGATGACCTTGGCCTTGAATTCGCGCTTGTCGGTCAGCCGCACCGTCACTTCATCAGCGGAGTCGATGACGTGCGCGTTGGTCAGAATATAACCGTCGGCAGAGATCACGAAACCCGAGCCCAGTGACTGCGCCTGGAATTCACGCGGTCCCGGGTTCGGCTGACCAGGCTGGTTCGGGTTGGGCATGAAACGGCGGAAAAACTCGTACAAGGGATCGTTCTCGTCGAGCTGCGGCAATTGCTGTGAAAGCGCGTTGCGTGATGCCGATTGGGTGGTGCTGATGTTGACCACGGCGGCGCCCTGCTTTTCCACCAGATCCGTGAAATCGGGAAGCTGTGCGGCGGATTGCAAGGGCACAAAAAGGCACAACGCCAGAACGAAATATCTGAACATGTTCAACCTTTCCAGGAAATGCATGCTTGATGAACGACCAGAACCGCGAATCTGCAATCAGCGAGGTGTTGCGGCGGCTGTATTGGCCTTGGGCTCCAGAGCGCGCGCAAACTGCATCACCGTTTCAGCCGGGGTTTCCCCGAGCACGGTCACCGTATGGCCGGAAATCGCCCGGCTGTAAATATACACGGCGCCTTGATGGCGCAATATCGGCTTGCGTTCCGGGGTCGCAGCCGGTTCGATGAATATTGAAACTGCAGCCAGCCCGTCCGAAAACACCAGATGCGAAACAGTACCCTTTTTGCCGGCCATCGAACGCCGCAGTTCCATTAATTTGCGAAATCCGGCCGGTTGGTTACTGACCACCCAACCCGAGTCACCGCTGTCGCCGGCGGTCAGAGAAGAACGATCCACCCGCCAGCCCTGTTTGGTGCTGATCGCGGCGTATTTGGACTGCACCAGCTCACGGCGGAAAGACCTGTCAAGACTCAATGTCGTAAAGGCAAACGTTTCCAGGGTGATGTCTTTTTCATCGGAAGTGCGCGTGCGCAGCGGCAAACCGGTGGTGGTTTCCGCGCAGAAGCGGCGCGAATAGCGCAATGAATCCCTGGGCATCAAGGCAATCCACTGGCACGAGTGTCCGGCAACACGGTCCACATCGCCCTTGACCACACGATAGTGCTGGATGATTTCCTGGATTTGATCGACGCGCACCGGAAACTGGCGTGAACCGCGCGGATCGACCAATACTGTTTTGATCCCAGGCAGATAGCAGGTTACCTGGTCATTGCTGCGAATGACTTCACGGGCCGGGCCGTCAAGTGTTTCCAGCCGCTCCAGGACGCCGCCTGCCGGATTGACGAAATGGGCAATGCGCGAAGTCTCAACCTGCCCGCCATGCTGAAACATGAAAGTGCCGGAATAATTGGCTTTGCTGCTGGCCTCAGCCATTTTTTCGAGGATGGCCAGCGCGTCGGAAGAATTCTCGCTTGCCGTAACAGCCGTCGGCAACAATCCGATTACGGCAATCCACCAGAATTTCATTTCCAATTACCGTCCGGCTGCTGGTGCACTGGAAATGGTGCGTATGTAAGGCGCCACGCCATGCAGGCTGGTACTGGGCGATACGCCCTGGTGCGCCAGCAGGTATTCGTTCATCTGGCCATCGCTGGGAGAACTGACCAGTTGGGCTTCCGGTTGCACCACAGCCACCGGAGCACGGGCAACCTCGACCACGGGATTGGTAACGCTGCTGGTGGAGAAAGCCATCCAGCCAACGACCGCCATTGCGGAAACCGAGGCCGCAGCCGACAGTGCATAAGTCAGCGGCCGGTTCGGTTTCATGCGGCGCGGCGCCATTACCGTGGGTTCCTGGCCCAGCGCCGCAGACACACGCCGCGACACATCAAATGACGCCAGCGCCTCGCCGCGCATGACATCACCGATCAGATGATAGTTTTCCCAGGTCTCGCGGGCTTCCGCAGTATCATTGAGCCGCAGCATGGCCTGATGCGCCTCCTGCCCGTCAGCTTCACCATCGATCAGTGCCGAAATATTTTCCATTTCACCATCTCCTGTCCTTGCTCGTGCCGAGCAAAGGTCTCAATTTTTCCGCTACCGCTTCGCGGGCCCTGAAAATCCGGGACCGAACCGTGCCCACCGGGCACTGCATTGCAGCAGCAATTTCCTCATAACTCAGCCCTTCGATTTCGCGTAGGGTAAGCGCCGTCCTTAGCTCTTCTGGCAACTCCAGCAGCGTTTGGTTCACCGTATCCCCGACTTGCCGGCTCATCATCTGGTTTTCCGGCGTATTCAGGTCCCGCAATTGCTCCCCCGAATCGAGAGTTTCCGCCTCTTCGGCATCCATTCCGGTGCTGGTCGGCGCCCGCCGCCCCATGGCCACCAGATGATTTTTGGCGGTATTGATGCCGATCCGGTACAACCAGGTATAAAAAGCACTGTCACCGCGGAAGTTCGGCAGTGCCCGGTACGCCTTTATAAACGCCTCCTGGGTCACATCCTCTACCTCGCTAGGGTCGCGGATAAACCGCGATAACAACCGCCCCAACTTGCGCTGGTACTTGCTGACCAGCAGGTCGAAGGCACGCTTGTCGCCACGTTGCGCGCGCTCCACCAACTGCTGATCGACTTCGCGATCGCTCATTTATTGTCCGTTCCCTGATCCCGTCACCCTGATCCCGGTCAACGGTCTCGCTATCCGGACAGGCGCCGCAGTATAACCGCACCCCGATGCATGCGAAACGCACCCAGCCAGCGACAGGTCACAGACCTTCAGCAGCCATTTAAGTTCATGGAAGACCATAGCGATCCATTATGGTCCATGATGTGAAAATTACCCAAGCAAGCCTCAGTCACGGCGGGTGAGGCGCCGTTCAAGCCACCCCAAGCCTCCTTCAAGCATCAAAGCCAGCACTGCCGCCGGAATAGCGCCGGCCAGCAGCAGATTGTGGTCGTTGACTGCAAGTCCGGCGACGATGCGCTCTCCAAACCCGCCGGCTCCGATAAACGCGGCCATGGTTGCGGTGCCGACATTGATCACCGCCGCGGTCTTGATGCCGGCCAGCACCACCGGCAGTGCCAGTGGCGCTTCAATCAGTGTCAACAATTGCCTGGAGCCGAGGCCCAGCGCGCGTCCGGCATCGCGCATATCCTCACCCACCCCCGCCAACGCCGTTTCCGTACCCCGCACCACCGGCAGCAACGCATAAAGAAACAGCGCCAGTATGGCGGGCACCGCGCCGATCTGGCCCAGCGCCGCGATCAGAAACGCCAGCAACGCAAGACTGGGGATGGTCTGCAGCACGCCGGTCAGCATCAGCACCCAGAAACCGGCCCGTGGTGCGCGCTGCGCCCAGACGCCCAGCGGCACGCCGACCGCAACGCTGAGCAGCAGGGATGCGCAGACCAGCATCAAGTGCTCGAAGGCGAGGCGCGGCAGATCGTCGCCGAACAGGGTCGCTGCCAGACCCGGCGCAGTGGCCGGCCCTGGACTCTGTTTCCGTTTGTTGATCCAGTCAGACGCCACTTCGGCAAATGCACGCCTCTCGAGTTCCACCGCGGCGTTCATGGTCATCATGTCCGCAGCCGTGATGCTCCTCTGCAATGCAGCCAGACTGCTCCAGGCTGCCGGATGTCGCTGCGGCAAATCGGCGCGATAAATCAGCAGTGCCTCGTATTGCGGAAAAAAGCGCTGATCATCGGTCAACACCCGCAACTGATTGCGCGCAATCTTCGGGTCCGTGGTATAGACATCAATGACATCGACCTGATCCCGCGCCAGTGCCGCATAAGCCAGCCCGTGCTCCAGTCCGCGCACCGGCAAGTCAGTCAGTGCATAGGCGCTGCTCAATGCCCGCCAGCCGTCCTTGCGGTTCAGAAATTCGGGCGACAGCCCGAACCGTGCCTCACTGAAACGCCGCAAATCGGAAATGTTGCGGATGTCGCGCCGGGCAGCCTGCGCCTCCCGCATCGCCAGCGCATACCCATTGCTGAACCCAAGAAAAACCCCTGCCCTCAGCCCATGCCGTGCGAGATGGCGGTTAAGTTCATCCAGGTCCGGCACCACCGGCAATCCCAGAAGCTCCAGTGCGACGGTACCGGTGTAATCCGGATACACATCAATAGCGCCGCTATTCAGCGCGGCAAACAGGATGGCGGTGCTGCCCAGACCGGGTTTGTGTTCAACACCGTGCGCTGCTGCAGGCTGCACCGTACGCGCAATGACTTCGCCCAGAATATAGGATTCGGTAAACCGCTTGGAACCGACACGAAGCACATCATCTGCGCCCACCGGCAAGGCGCACAACAGCAGTACGATGGTGAACCAGCGCAGGGTCCGGCGGGTCAACCTTTTTAAACCTTGCGCACTGCTGCCGGTGTGTCGTGTCATGGCGCGAAGATGGTAGCATGTTGCACTACACAAACGCTGCGCGGACACCGGCTTCGCGCCCTTCTCAAAAAAGGTTTTCCGATGACTGCCCGCCCCGCCAATCTCGATTCATTCTGGATGCCGTTCACCGCCAATCGCGCGTTCAAACAGTCTCCGCGCATGCTGGTTGCCGCCAAGGACATGCACTACACCACCGATGACGGCCGCCAGATTCTGGATGGCACTGCCGGTCTGTGGTGCGTCAATGCCGGCCATTGCCGGCCGAAGATCGTCGAGGCCATACAGAAGCAGGTCGCGACCATGGATTACAGCCCGGCTTTCCAGCTCGGTCATCCGGATGCATTCCGCGTCGCTGAACGACTGGCAGCGATGGCGCCGGGCGACCTCGACCATGTGTTTTATTGCAACTCCGGTTCCGAAGGCGTCGATACCGCGCTCAAAATCGCACTGGCCTACCATCGCGCCCGTGGCGAAGGCCATCGCAATGTGTTGATCGGGCGGGAACGCGGCTACCATGGCGCCGGTTTCGGCGGTATTTCTGTCGGCGGCATTCCCGCCAACCGCAAGGCCTACGGCAACATGCTGTTCCGCGTCGATCATCTCGCGCACACCCACAACCTCAAGGAAAATGCCTTCAGCCAGGGCCAGCCGGCCTGGGGCGCGCATCTCGCGGATGAGTTGGAAAACCGCATCATCCCGCTGCACGAC
>JAKFUJ010000176.1 GCA_021732805.1 Betaproteobacteria bacterium
ATGACACCCTTGAGCGCTTTCTGCGCGCGCTCGTCGGGTATTTCCAGCAATTGCAGGATGACCGGCTGGTCTTTGCCCAGCATTTCGCCGCTGGCGATGCTGAACAGCAGGCTGTAGCCGATCTGGCCGGCGGCGCCTGTGACAGCTACACGCATGGGTTGTTTCATCTGGAAGCTCCTGAATTTCCTTGGTTTTTGAGAAAGTGCGGCAGTGCTGCGGGGCAGGGTGGTACTGTCGACGCAGACACCGGATAACCCGGGAATGATAGCCAACGCGGGGATTTATGGTCAACACAATGCCCGCGACGTGGAATCATGCAACTGTCATGAACAATTTCGCGCATGACATCCATACTTGCTGCCTGGCCGGCTTGCTATCGCTAATCGATATCTGATGATGGGATGTGGAACGTATGCCGCGACTGCCTTACGCGTGCGTCAACACAAGCGGCTCACATGAACTGTTTTGCTGCTGTTCGCCATACTTTTGCGTTTATCAGGAGCAGGAAAGCTGGTAGTATTTCATGCGTTTATTCGCAGTCACTGGTAGTTTCCGTTAGTGTTAAAAACTCTCAACTGATGTGCCATGCCTGCTGTGCAGCATCGCGAACGTTTGGCGGCGCAGGTGCCGTTGTTTCCAGGCTCCTTCCGGCGCTCCGGCATGTTGAGGCTGAATTCGTAACCAAGGAGAGCGCGTGTCGTCGACAGTCGCCAAACCCCGGCCCAAGCACCTGAACCTGTTGCAAATACGACTGCCCGTGCCGGGCATCATTTCCATCATGCACCGCATCAGCGGTGCAATCTTGTTCCTGCTGATTCCATTATTCCTGTGGCTGTTCCAGATCAGCATGGAGTCTGCCGCATCGTTCGCAGAATTCCGTTTGGTCGTTGCCCATCCGCTGATGAAGCTGGTGCTGCTTGGTCTGCTCTGGGGCTATTTGCATCACCTGCTGGCCGGCCTGCGCCATCTGTTTCTTGATCTGCATATTGGCATGGAAATTGAAACTGCGCGCCTGACCAGCATCATTGTGCTGGCCGCCGGCATCGTGCTGACGCTGGCGGTGGGGGTGGCGTTATGGTGAAACGCGAAGTCGTAGGCGCGCATTACGGTTTGCGCGACTGGCTGGCGCAGCGGGTGACCGCTGTGGTCATGCTGGTGTACACGCTGCTGGTGCTGATGGCGCTGGTGATGCTGCCGAAATTCGATTACTGGAGCTGGAAAACCCTTTGGCAGTTGCAATTAATGCGCTACGCGACCGTGCTGTTCGTGGCCGCATTGCTGTTTCACGCGTGGATCGGCGTGCGCAACATATTCATGGATTACATCAAGGATGCCGGCATACGGCTGACGCTGTACGTGGTGGTGATCCTCGCCCTGATCGCCTACGGCGCCTGGGCAGTCCAGATTTTGTGGGGCAAATAAGTGGACGAAATGAGCGGGGCAATAAGAAAAAATGGCAATTACAACCAGAAAATTTGATGCAGTGGTCGTTGGCGCCGGCGGTTCCGGCTTGCGCGCGGCGTTGCAGCTGGCCGAGGCCAATCTGCAGGTGGCCGTGCTGTCCAAGGTGTTCCCGACACGTTCGCACACGGTGGCGGCGCAGGGCGGGGTTTCGGCTTCGCTCGGCAATGAAGAGCCGGACAACTGGCACTGGCACATGTACGACACGGTCAAAGGCTCTGATTACCTTGGCGATCAGGACGCGATCGAGTTCATGTGCCGCAAGGCCAGCGAAGCGGTGATTGAACTCGAACACTACGGCATGCCCTTCGACCGTCTCGACAACGGCAAGATCTACCAGCGTCCGTTCGGCGGCCATACCAGCAATTACGGCGAACGCGCGGTGAAGCGCGCCTGTGCTGCGGCTGACCGCACCGGTCACGCGATGCTGCACACGCTGTATCAGCGCAACGTGCGCGCCCATACCCAGTTTTTCGTCGAATGGATGGCGCTCGATCTGATCCGCAACCAGTCCGGTGATGTGCTGGGCGTGGTGGCGATGGAAATGGAAACCGGCGAAGTGATGGTGCTGCATGCGAAGGCGACGTTGCTCGCCACCGGCGGCGCAGGACGCATTTATGCCGCCAGCACCAATGCCTACATCAATACCGGTGACGGCCTCGGCATGGCGGCGCGCGCCGGCATCCCGCTCGAAGACATGGAGTTCTGGCAGTTCCACCCGACCGGGGTGGCCGGCGCCGGCGTGCTGATTACCGAGGGCGTGCGCGGCGAGGGCGGTTTCCTGTTGAACAAAAACGGCGAACGTTTCATGGAGCGTTACGCGCCGACAGTGAAGGATTTGGCGAGCCGCGACGTGGTGTCGCGCGCCATGGCCACTGAAATCAAGGAAGGCCGCGGCGCCGGCAAGGATGCGGATTACATCCTGCTCAAGCTCGACCATCTTGGCGCCGATGTCATCGACAAGCGTCTGCCGGGCATCCGTGAAATCGCGAAAAAATTCGCCAACGTTGATCCCGCCAAAGACCCGATCCCTGTGGTGCCGACCTGCCATTACATGATGGGCGGCGTACCCACCAATATGCATGGCCAGTCTTTGGCCGGGCACAGCGGCGGCACGAGTGTGAAGGGCTTGTACGCAGCGGGCGAATGCGCCTGCGTGTCGGTGCACGGCGCGAACCGGCTGGGCACCAATTCGCTGCTCGACCTGCTGGTATTCGGCAAGGCTGCGGGCGAGCAGGTGGTCAGGGATCTGGCGGCCGATGTGCTGTCGCACCAGGAACTGCCGAAAGATGCCGCAGACCGTTCGCTGGCGCGGCTGGCGAAACTGGATGCAGCAAAATCCGGCGAGAGCGTGCATGAAGTCGGTGCTGAACTGCGGCGCACGATGCAGCTGCATTGCGGCGTGTTCCGCTTCCCGGACAGTCTTGCCGAAGGCGTGCGCAAGATCAACGAGGTGGCGCAGCGCGCGGGCAGCCTGTATTTCAAGGACAAGAGCAAGGTGTTCAACACCGCGCGGGTGGAAGCGCTGGAGCTGGAAAACCTGGTCGAGGTCGCGGTATCGACGATGATTTCGGCGAACGCACGCCAGGAATCGCGCGGCGCCCACGATCGCAGCGATTTCCCGAATCGCGATGACGCGACCTGGATGAAACACACATTCTGGTACAAGGAGGGCAATCGCCTCGAGTACCGTCCGGTCCAGCTCAAACCGCTGACAGTGGAATCGTTCGAGCCCAAGGCCCGGGTTTATTGATCCGGGCTACTGAAAAACAAGCTCGAGAAACAAGATCGAGAAACAAGGAACATAAATGCGTCTTTCCATTTACCGCTACAACCCCGATGTCGACGCCAAGCCGTACATGCAGGACTACGACATTGAGCTCGAGCCGACCGACCGCATGCTGCTGGATGCGCTGACACGGTTGAAGTCGGTAGACGATACTTTTTCTTTCCGCCGTTCCTGCCGCGAAGGTGTCTGCGGTTCAGATGCGATGAACATCAATGGCAAGAACGGTCTGGCCTGCATCACCAAGATCACCGACCTCAAAGAGCCGGTGGTGATTCGTCCGCTGCCCGGGCTGCCGGTGATCCGCGACCTGATTGTCGACATGTCGCAGTTTTTCAAGCAGTACCACTCGGTGACGCCGTATGTGATCAACGATACGCCGCGGCCCGAGAAAGAGCGCCTGCAGTCGCCGGAAGACCGTGAAGAACTCAACGGCCTCTATGAATGCATCCTTTGCGCCTGCTGCTCGACGGCATGTCCGTCATTCTGGTGGAACCCGGACAAGTTTGTCGGCCCGGCGGGCTTGCTGCAGGCCTATCGCTTTATTGCGGATACGCGCGATGAGGCGACCAACGAGCGTCTTGATAATCTTGAAGATCCATACCGGTTATTCCGTTGCCATTCGATCATGAATTGCGTTGATGTCTGCCCGAAGGGACTGAACCCGACCAAGGCGATCGGCAAGATCAAGGATCTGCTCGTTAAACGTACGGTGTAACGAAGGAGAGGATATGGCGGAACTTGACCGTATCCGCTGGCAGTGCCGGCGCGGCATGCTGGAACTGGACTTGGTGCTGAACCGGTTTGTGGAGCGGGAACTGGGTGGGCTGGATCCCGGCCAGTTGCAGGTGTTCAAGGAGTTGTTGAATGAGCAGGACCCCATGCTGCTGGCGTGGGTGATGGATCAGGAGGAGGTGCCCGGACGTTACGATCAATTGATCAGGCGGCTGCGGCAGGCGTGATGTAACAAAGCTGACAGGCATAACATCCATAATTTATCGGCAACAACAAGCAGGTTGATCATACGGAGATTGTCATGAAGGAAAAACTCGCAACCCTGTCGTTCAGCGACGGTAGTCCCTCGGTGGATTTCCCGATATTCGGCGGTACCATCGGTCCCGACGTGATTGACGTTCGCAGCCTTTATGCAAAAACCGGCAAGTTCACTTATGACCCGGGATTCATGTCCACTGCGAGTTGTCGTTCCGGCATCACGTATATCGACGGCGACGAAGGTGTGCTGCTCTATCGCGGCTATCCGATCGAGCAACTTGCGGAGAAATGCGACTTCCTGGAAGTTGCCTACCTGATTCTCAATGGCGAATTGCCGAACAAAAACCAGAAGGTGGAGTTTGACGACATCGTCACCAAGCACACCATGGTGCACGACCAGATGAATTTTTTCTTTCGCGGTTTTCGTCGCGACGCGCATCCGATGGCGGTGCTTTGCGGCGTGGTTGGTGCACTGTCCGCGTTCTATCATGATTCAATCAACATCCATGACGAGCGCAGCCGCGATATTTCTGCATTTCGCCTGATTGCCAAGCTGCCGACAATCACTGCGATGGCCTACAAGTACAACTCCGGTCAGCCGTTCATGTATCCGAAGAACAATCTCTCGTACACGGAAAACTTCCTGTACATGATGTTCGGCAATCCGTGCGAAGACTACAAGGTGAATCCGGTGGTGTCGCGGGCGATGGACCGCATCCTGATCCTGCACGCCGACCACGAGCAGAATGCCTCGACCTCGACGGTGCGCCTGGCCGGCTCCACCGGGGCCAATCCCTTCGCCTGCATTTCCGCCGGCATCGCCAGCCTGTGGGGCCCCGCGCACGGCGGCGCCAACGAAGCCGTGCTGAAAATGCTCGACGAAATCGGCGACGTGAAAAACATTCCGGGGTTCATCAAGCGCGTGAAGGAAAAAGACGGACACGCGATGCTGATGGGCTTCGGCCATCGGGTTTACAAGAATTACGACCCGCGCGCGAAAATCATCCAGCGCACCTGCCACGAGGTGCTGGAAGAGCTCGACATGAAGGACAACAAGCTGATCAAGCTGGCAATGGCACTGGAAAAGATCGCGCTGGAAGACGATTACTTCATCAAGCGCAAGCTGTATCCGAACGTCGATTTCTATTCCGGCATCGTTTACAAGGCCCTGGGCATTCCCGTCAGCATGTACACCGCGATTTTCGCGCTGGCACGCACCGTGGGCTGGATCGCGCAGTGGAAAGAGCTGATTGCCGACCCGGAGCAGAAAATCGGCCGGCCGCGCCAGTTGTTCACCGGCGCCAAGCAACGCGAGTTCGTGCCGACCGCTAAACGTAAATAAGCAGGTCAGGCGTCCGCTCCGACGGCGCCTGACCGGCTGCAACCCCTTCGGTTTTCAGGTGCAGAAATGATTCAGGTGCAGAAATGATTCAGGTGCAGACATGATGAAGGAATCCCGCGGTACCTCTTTGCTGTTCGGCGCCAACGCGCCGTTTGTCGAGGGCCTCTACGAGCAGTACCTGAAGGATCCGCAGTCGGTGGAGGTGCGCTGGCGCGGTTATTTCGACGAACTGCAGAAGCTCGACGACGGCCCGGCCGATGTCGCGCATTCGGAAGTGCAGCAGCATTTTGTCGATCTTGCCCGCAACCGGCGCGCGGTCAGCAGCGGGGCGGCGGCGGCGCAGAACATGCAGAAGCAGTTTGCAGTGATGCAGCTGATTTCGGCGTACCGATTCCAGGGCAACCGGGTTGCCGACATCGATCCGCTGAAGCGCATCATTGAGGCGCCGGTGATTGCCGAGCTGGATCCCGCGCACTACGGCCTCAGCGAACAGGACATGGACACGGTGTTCGACACCGGCACGCTGCACGGCCCGGCCAAGGCGCCGCTGCGCGACATCATGCAGGCGCTGCGCGACACGTATTGCCGCAGCATTGGCGTCGAATACATGTACATGTCCGATATCCCGCAGAAGCGCTGGATGTCGGAGCGGCTGGAACCGACGCACGGCCGGCCGAATTACGATGCCGCCTACAAAAAGCATCTGCTCGACCGGCTGACGGCGGCGGATACGCTGGAGAAATACCTCAACGCCAAATATGTCGGCCAGACGCGGTTTTCACTGGAAGGCGGCGATGGCCTGATTCCGATGCTGGACCACCTGCTGCAGCATGCCGGAAAAAACGGCGTGCAGGAAATGGTGATCGGCATGGCGCACCGCGGCCGGCTCAATGTGCTGGTCAACACGCTGGGCAAGATGCCCGCCGACCTGTTCTCGTCGTTTGAGGGCAAGCAGCAGGCCGATGTACTCGCCGGAGACGTCAAATACCACGATGGTTTTTCGTCGAACGTGATGACCCCGGGCGGCCCGATGCATGTCACGGTCGCGTTCAACCCGTCCCACCTCGAGATCGTCAACCCGGTGGTCGAAGGTTCGGTGCGCGCGCGCCAGCACCGGCGCAAGGACCACAGCGGCGCGCAGGTGATGCCGATCCTGATTCATGGCGATGCCGCTTTTGCCGGGCAGGGCGTGATTCAGGAAGTGCTCAATTTCGCGGAAACCCGCGGTTTTGGCACCGGCGGCACGGTGCACATCATCATCAACAATCAGATCGGTTTCACCACTTCGGATCCGCGCGACGCGCGCTCATCACTGTATTGCTCGGACGTGGTGAAAATGCTCGAAGTGCCGATTTTCCATGTCAATGGCGACGATCCCGAAGCCATCGCCTTTGTCACCGAAATCGCGCTTGATTACCGCAGCAAATTCCGCAAGGACGTGGTGATCGACCTGATGTGTTATCGCCGCTTGGGCCACAACGAGCAGGACGAGCCGATGGTGACGCAGCCGCTGATGTACCGGCGCATCCATACCCACCCGACGCCACGCAAGGTCTACGCCGACCGGCTGATCGCCGAGGGCGTGGTCACCGAGGCCGAAGCCGACCAGATGGTTGCCGTATTCCGCGATGCACTGGATCGCGGCTATCACACCAACAAGACCATCCTGTCCAACTACAAACCGCCGTTCGAAGCCGACTGGAGCCCGTACAAGGGCACCAAGTGGAACGAGAACGACGACACCCGCCTGCCGCTGGAGAAACTGCAGGCCCTGGCGCGCAAGGTCTGCGAAGTGCCGGCCCATATCAAGGTGCATCCGCGGGTCGAGAAAATCATGCAGGACCGCCGGCTGATGGCTGAAGGCAAGCTGCCGCTGGACTGGGGCATGGCGGAGACGCTGGCCTATGCGACGCTGCTGACCGAAGGCTACTCGGTGCGGCTGTGTGGCCAGGATTCCGGCCGCGGCACTTTTTTCCATCGCCATGCCGTGCTGCACGACCAGAACCGCGAGCGCTGGGACCAGGGCACTTATGTGCCCCTGCAGCATCTGGCGCCGGACCAGAGCGATTTTGTCGTCATCGATTCGGTGCTGTCGGAAGAGGCGGTGATCGGTTTTGAATACGGTTATGCGACCTCCGGTCCGAAAGAGCTGGTGATCTGGGAGGCGCAGTACGGCGACTTCGTCAACGGCGCCCAGGTGGTCATCGACCAGTTCATCGCTTCGGGTGAGGTGAAGTGGGGCCGCCTGTGCGGGCTGACGATGATGCTGCCGCACGGTTACGAAGGCGCGGGTCCCGAACATTCGTCGGGTCGTATTGAGCGTTTCCTGCAGCTCTGCGCGGACTACAACATGCAGGTTTGCGTGCCGGCGACACCGGTGCAGATGTATTACCTGCTGCGCCGGCAGATGGTGCGGCCGCATCGCAAGCCGCTGATTATTTTTTCGCCGAAAAGCCTGCTCCGCCACAAGGAATCGGTGTCGCCGCTGGAGGAATTCGCCAACGACAAGTTCAAACCGGTCAACGAGGACTGGGGTGCGCGCGAAATCGATCCGGAAAAAGTCGAGCGCGTGATTTTCTGCAGCGGCAAGGTCTATTACGACCTGCGTGCCGAGCGCCGCGCGCGCGGCACCGCCAATCTGCCGCTGGTGCGCATCGCGCAGATTTATCCGTTTGCGCACGAAGATTTCCGCGCGCAGATCGTGCGCTACAAGAACGCCAAGGAAATCGTCTGGTGCCAGGAAGAACCGCGCAACCAGGGTTCGTGGCGGCATATCCAGCATTACCTGATGCGCCATCTGTTGCCGCACCAGAAACTGTACTACGCCGGGCGTGATTCGTCGGCCTCGCCGGCCGCCGGTTACAAGTCCTTGCACGAAAAACAGCAGAAGGAACTCGTCGACCAGGCGCTGACCCTGGCGGGCGGCAGCCAGCCGCGCGCATTTGCACCGCGGCCCCTCGCCGAAGGCGAAGAGTTTTAAGTGCAAAGCCAAAGTTTATAATTATTCAATTAAATCAAATAGTTATGGAGTCATCATGCTTGTCGATGTGAAAGTGCCCCAACTTTCGGAATCCGTGGCCGAGGCGACACTGGTGTCGTGGCACAAAAAAACCGGCGAATACGTCAAGCGTGACGAGAACCTGGTGGATATCGAGACCGACAAGGTCGTGCTCGAAACCCCGGCGCCGCAGGCCGGCGTGCTGGTGAAAATCGTCAAGGTCGACGGTGGCACGGTCACCAGCAACGAAGTCATCGCAACCATTGACACTGAAGCCAAGCCTGAAGAGGGCAAGGCAGAGAAAGCGGAAGCGGCCCCCGCTGCAGCAAAAGAGAAAGAAACAAAAAACCCTGTCAAAGCGGCGACAGGTTCTCCGGCCATGCCCTCTGCGCAGAAACTGGCTGCGGAAAAGAATATCGATACCGGCGCCATCAGCGGCACCGGCCGCGGTGGGCGCGTTACCAAAGGCGATGTGCTGCAGGTGGCAGAGAGCGAGGCGAAAGCTCCGACGCCGACTGCTGCCACTGCCACGGCACCGTCCCGAGCGATGCCGAGCGTTGATCTGGGAGATCTCGATGATCGTCCCGAACAACGGGTGCCGATGTCGCGGCTGCGCGCGCGTATTGCCGAACGCCTGGTGCAATCGCAGTCCACTGCGGCGATCCTGACCACATTCAACGAAGTCAACATGCAGCCGGTGATGGCGCTGCGCAACAAGTACAAGGACAAGTTCGAGAAGGAGCATGGCGTCAAGCTCGGCTTCATGTCCTTTTTCGTCAAGGCGGCCGTGCATGCACTGAAAAAATACCCGCTGGTCAACGCCTCGATTGACGGCAATGACATCATTTATCACGGCTATCACGACATCGGCATCGCTGTCGGCAGCCCGCGCGGGCTGGTGGTGCCTATCCTGCGCAACTGCGACCAGTTGAGCCTCGCCGACATCGAGAAACAGATCGCCGAGTTCGGCAAACGCGCGCAGGACGGCAAACTGACGATGGAGGAATTGACGGGCGGTACGTTCTCGATTTCCAACGGCGGGGTGTTCGGCTCGATGCTGTCGACGCCGATCATCAATCCGCCGCAAAGCGCGATTCTCGGTGTGCATGCCACCAAGGAGCGCCCGGTAGTCGAAGACGGCCAGATCGTGATCCGGCCGATGAATTACCTCGCACTGTCCTATGACCACCGCATCATCGACGGCCGCGAAGCCGTGCTGTCGCTGGTGGCGATGAAAGAAGCGCTGGAGGACCCGGCGCGCTTGTTGCTGGATATCTGAGGCTGTGAAACGTGATGCTGGTGGCGTGAAACGTGAAACGTCCAACCCGCACTGCTTGCGTTTCACATTTCACGTTTCACATTTCACGGTTCTAGAACATGTCAAAATCATTTGATGTCGTCGTCATCGGCGCCGGTCCCGGCGGTTACATTGCGGCGATCCGCGCCGCGCAACTGGGCATGCAGGTCGCCTGCATCGACGAGTGGAGCACGCCGGAAGGCAAACCCGCGCCGGGCGGCACCTGCACCAACGTCGGCTGCATACCGTCGAAGGCGCTGCTGCAGTCGTCGGAAAATTTTGATCATGCCGGCCATGCATTTGCCGAACACGGCATCCAGGTCAAGGGTCTGTCGATGGACGTTGCGCAGATGCTCAAGCGCAAGGATAAAGTTGTAAAACAAAATAATGACGGCATCCTCTATCTGTTCAAGAAAAACAAGGTCACGTTTTTCCATGGCACCGGTGCTTTTGCCGGCGGCGTTGAAGGCGCCTGGCAGGTCCAGGTGTCGGGTAAAAGCGCAGAAGTGCTGACCGCCAAACACGTAATCATTGCCACCGGTTCCAATCCGCGCGCGCTGCCCGATGTGCCGTACGACAACAAACTGGTGCTCGACAACGCCGGTGCCCTGGCGATTGCCGATACCCCGAAAAAACTCGGTGTGATCGGCGCCGGCGTGATCGGCCTCGAAATGGGCAGCGTCTGGCGGCGGCTGGGCGCCGAAGTCACCGTGCTTGAAGCGCTG
>JAKFUJ010000134.1 GCA_021732805.1 Betaproteobacteria bacterium
ATCCACCTGTGGCATTTCCTGCTGGGCTGCCGGTACTTGTGCTGCCTGCTCGCGTTCCGGACGGTCGCGACGCTGTTGCTCGCGGCCTTCGCCACGCCCACGGCGTTGTTGCTGACCTTCGCTGCGCGCCTCGCCGGCTTCGCGCTCCGGACGATCGCCGCGCTCATTGCGGCCAGATTCGCCACGTTGACCGCGTCCACCGCGACCGCCGCGCTCATTACGACCTGTTTCGCCGCGGCCTGAGGCGTTGCGTTCTCCGCGATCACCACGTTGCGGACGTCCGCCGCGGCCACGCTCCCCGTTGCCACTGCGGGCAGCGGAGCGCTGGGTATTGCGCGCGGGTTCGGTTCCAGTGCTCGTCGTTGCTTCGGTCGCGGGTTTACGACGGAACCAGCCCATGATCTTGCCGATGATCGAATCTTCGTCGGCAGCAGGCAATGATGCCGGGGCAGGGAGCTGTTCGGCGGCGCGCATCGGTGCAGGCTGCAGGGCCGTAACACCCTTGACCACGGCTTCCTGCCGGGGCGCTGCGGTTTCAGCTTCAACGCCGGATTTTTGTTCTTCGCTGGGCAATTGCACCATTTCATAACTGGGTGCCAACGGTTCGCTTTGATTCAGGTCGTCGTGCCGCATCCGGGCAATGGTGTAGTTCGGTGTCTGCAGATGAATGTTCGGGATCAGCAGCACATTGACGCGATGGCGTGACTCCAGCAGTTGCAGATCCACACGCTTTTCATTGAGCAGGAAGGTGGCGACATCCACCGGCACCTGCGCATGCACCGCAGCGGTGTTGTCCTTCATCGACTCTTCCTGAATGATGCGCAGGATGTGCAATGCAGTGGATTCCGTGCCGCGGATGTGCCCCGTGCCATGACAACGAGGACAGGCGCTGTGATTGGATTCGCCGAGCGAGGGACGCAACCGCTGGCGCGACAGTTCCATCAGGCCGAACCGCGAAATCTTGCCGAGTTGCACCCGCGCACGATCATATTTCAAGGCATCGCGCAGCCGGTTCTCGACTTCGCGCTGGTTGCGCTGCGATTCCATGTCGATAAAGTCGATGACGACAAGACCGCCGAGGTCGCGCAGGCGCAACTGGCGGGCCGCTTCGTCGGCAGCCTCGAGATTGGTGCGGAAGGCGGTTTCCTCGATGTCGGCGCCGCGGGTGGAACGCGCGGAGTTGACGTCGACGGAAACCAGCGCTTCAGTGTGGTCGATGACGATCGCGCCGCCGGAGGGCAGGTTGACCGAACGCGAAAACGCGGATTCGATCTGGTGTTCGATCTGGAAGCGCGAGAACAGCGGCACATCGTCGTGGTAGAGCTTGGCGCGATCGACATAATTGGGCATCACGTGGCTCATGAACTGCACGGCCTGTTCATGGATCGATGCGGTGTCGATCAGGATTTCGCCGATTTCTTCATGGAAGTAGTCGCGGATGGCGCGAATGACCAGGCTGGATTCCTGGAAAATCAGGAATGCGCCGTCCTGCTGCTTGGCCGCGCCTTCAATGGCGGTCCATAGTTGAAGCAGATACTTCAAGTCCCAGTTCAGTTCTTCGGCGCTGCGGCCGATGCCGGCGGTGCGCGCGATCACGCTCATGCCGTTGGGCACGTCGAGTTGCGCCACCGTTTCCTTGAGTTCAGCCCGTTCTTCGCCTTCGATGCGGCGCGAGACGCCGCCGCCGCGGGGGTTGTTGGGCATCAGCACCAGATAACGGCCGGCGAGACTGATATAGGTGGTCAGCGCCGCGCCTTTGGTGCCGCGTTCGTCCTTGTCGACCTGGACGATGATTTCCTGGCGCTCTTTCAGGGCATCCTGGATGCGGGCAGTACTGACGTTGACGCCGGGCTTGAAATAAGCGCGGGCGATTTCCTTGAACGGCAGGAAACCGTGGCGGTCATTGCCGTAATCGACGAAGGCGGCCTCGAGGCTGGGCTCGATGCGGGTGATGACGCCTTTGTAAATATTGCTTTTGCGCTGCTCTTTACCGGCGGATTCGATGTCGAGATCGATCAGCTTCTGACCGTCGACGATGGCAACGCGCAGCTCTTCGGCCTGCGTTGCATTGAACAACATGCGTTTCATTTTCTTCTCCCGCGCTCAAGGATTTGCACGGGATGCACACTACGACAGCCGCCCGCGGGCAGCGGACTCAGAATATTTCAGTCGATTGACAGCTACATGAATCGATCGTGATCAGTGTCCTGGTTATGCAGTGTGTGTTACAGGGATTTGCAAAAATGCGGCGCAAACGCAACGCAAATGGGTGCAAATCCGGGAATTCAAACAGTGCCTTGAGCGCGCAAATCATCTACTATCGCTACTTCCGTCGGTGAGCGACTTTAACCCTGTGTTTTTTGTCAGCTTTTTGGCTAACTACTTAGCTAACCTCTTCGCTAACGCCATCGCAAACTTTATTGCAGCCACCGCTGTTTGCTGTGGCCCATGCAACTGGCCTGTCGCCGCATTCGCGCCATCCAGGCATCCATTGCAGAGCGTTCCAGTCCCGGAATTCCGCCGTGTCAGGCTCTGGCCCATGATGCCGCTTCCGGCATCCACGTCGTCCGTCAGGGGAACGCTGCAAAGAAGTATAAGTAAATGAACAAGTTAAGTAAAGATTCCACATTACGGCAGGTATTGCAGCAATCCGTTGGCGAGGACGAAGCCGGCCAGCGTATCGACAACTACTTGATGCGACGGCTGAAAGGGGTGCCGAAAAGCCATGTCTACCGCATCCTGCGCAGTGGTGAAGTGCGGGTCAACAGCGGCAGGATCGGCCCGGATTACCGGCTGCAGCAGGGCGACCTGCTGCGTATCCCGCCGGTGCGCACGGCAGCCCCGGCCGCCGTCCGGCCGATGCCCAGGGACGCTTTTGCGCCGGCCATCCTGTTTGAGGACGAGGCGTTGCTGGTCATCGACAAACCCTCCGGACTAGCAGTACATGGCGGCAGTGGACTCAGCTTTGGGGTTATCGAGGCGCTGCGCCAGCTTCGTTCCGACAGCAAATTCCTCGAACTGGTACACCGTATCGACCGCGAAACTTCCGGTGTGCTGATGCTCGCCAAAAAGCGCGTGGCGCTGGTCGAGCTGCATCGCCAGATGCAGGCTGGCGAAATCGAAAAACGCTATCGCGCCCTGGTCAAGGGTTTATGGACGGAACGCAAACGGGTGGTGGATCTGCCGCTGGAAAAAAAAGAGCGCGCCACGGGTGACCGGCGGGTCAATGTGACTCCCGGAGGCGATCAGGCGATCACCATATTCCGGATGGAGCGGCGCGTTGGTCCGTACAGCCTTCTGGATGCAGAACTGAAGACCGGGCGCACCCATCAGATCCGCGTGCATCTCTCGCATCTGGGTTTTCCGATCCTGGGGGATGACAAATATGGCGACTTTGCGCTGAACAAGACGCTGCCAAAACTTGGCCTGAAACGCATGTTCCTGCATTCTTCCCGCATTGTCGTGCGTCATCCGTTGAGCCGTGAACGGGTCACGTTTGAAGCGCCGTTGCCGGAGGAATTGCGCGCCTTCATTGAAATCACCGGAAAAACAAAAAAACATGTCTCCGCAGTTTGAGTTGCTGGTGTTTGACTGGGATGGCACGCTGATGGATTCGGCGGCAGCCATTTCCGAATCCTTGCAGTAAGCCTGCACTGAACTCGGCTTGCCGGTGCCCAGCAGGGAGCGCGCCCGTTATGTGATCGGACTGGGACTGACGGATGCGCTGAATCATGTATTGCCCGGATTGCCGGCAGAGGATTACCCGAGAGTACTGGAATGCTTCCGCGTGCATTTCCTGCGCCGCGATGCCGGCACCACACTGTTTCCCGGAGCGGCGGAGATGATCCGTGAACTGCGTGACAGCGGGTTCATGCTTGCCGTGGCTACCGGCAAGAGTCGCCGCGGGCTGGATCGTGCATTGCAGGAAACCGGGTTGCAGGGTTATTTTGATACGACGCGCTGTGCCGACGAAGGTTTTTCAAAACCGCATCCGGGCATGCTCCAGGCCGTGATGGACGCTCTGGATGTGCAGCCTGCGGCAACAGTGATGATCGGCGACACCACGCATGATCTGGAAATGGCGCATGCCGCCGGAGTGGCCGCAGTTGCCGTAACCTATGGGGCGCACCAACGCGATTCACTCAGCGCCTGCAAACCGCTGGCGATGGTCGATGACTTGCGGACTTTGCACGGCTGGTTACTGAAACAGGTGAAAACGGAACGGACGAAAACGGAGCAGGGTTGAATGACGGTGGCGATAGCAGTATATTTATTGTAACTAATTGTTTTTAAAGGAAATTATATGTCTGATCAACAAGCAAACGGCCCGCAATGGGAGCGCAGCGTTCTGGAGAAAGTCGCGCTCGCCGCTGTCCAGGAGCAACGCCGCTCCCGTCAATGGGGCATGTTTTTCAAGATGATGGTGCTGCTCTACCTGTTCGCGCTGCTGTTCATCGGCATGGGCTGGTACGGCAAAGGCGAAGTATCCAAAGGCAGTCACACTGCGCTGGTCGAGATCAGCGGCGTGATCGCGCCTGGCAGTCCGGCGAGTGCCGACAAAATCATCTCCGGCATGCAATCCGCGTTCAAGGATAAAAACACCAAAGGCGTGATCCTGCGCATCAACAGTCCCGGCGGCAGCCCGGTGCAGGCCGGTTATATCTACGACGAGATCAAGCGCCTGCGCGCCAAATATCCGGAGATTCCGCTGTATGCCGTGGTCGAGGACATCTGTGCCTCCGGCGGTTATTACATTGCAGCCGCTGCCGATAAAATTTACGTCGACAAGGCCAGCATCATCGGCTCCATCGGCGTACTGATGGACGGTTTCGGTTTCACCGGCACCATGGAAAAACTGGGTGTAGAGCGCCGTCTGCTGGCTGCCGGCAAAAACAAGGGGTTCCTCGATCCGTTTTCGCCGATCCAGGACGAGCAAAAAGCACATGCCGAAACCATGCTTGACGATATCCACCAGCAGTTCATCACCGTGGTGCGTCAGGGGCGCGGCAAGCGCCTGAAAGAAACGCCGGACATGTTTTCAGGTTTGCTGTGGGTCGGCAAAAAAAGCATCGACCTCGGCCTCGCTGATGCGCTGGGCAGCCTGGAATCTGTCGCGCGCGACATCATCAAGGCTGAAGACATTGTCGATTACACGCAGCAGGAGAATATCGCGGAACGTTTTGCCCGGCGTTTTGGCGCGGCGAGCGCGGAAACCATCCTGAAATTCAGCGGCATCGGCAGCTTTAATGTGAGGTAAGTGCGGTCAGCCGGCGCGGCGGTTGCCCTTGGGGCAATAGAGCAGGAACACCGAGGGACGCTTATCCAGTTCCGGGATGTTCCTGCGCCAGTCGGCGATGCTGCGGGTCATGATCTGTTCACCGGACTGGGTGATGTCGGTGGCCACGCACAACAAGGTTTGCGGCGAACATTCGGCAAGCACAGCCTGCAGCATCGCATCGTTGCGATAGGGCGTCTCGATGAATATCTGTGTGGCATCGTCCTGCCGCGAACGTTGTTCGAGGTCGCGCACATGCCAGGCGCGCCGGGTTTTTTCGATTGGCAAATAACCGTGAAAAGCAAAATTCTGGCCGTTGAGTCCGGAAGCCATCAGCGCGAGCAGGATTGCCGACGGCCCGATCAGCGGTACGACGCGGATTCCGGACTCATGCGCCGCACGCACTAACACAGCACCGGGATCCGCGACTGCAGGACAGCCGGCTTCCGACACCAGTGCGATATCGATGCCGGCCAGCAATGGCGCCAGCAATGCCGGGATGGCCGCACCCGGCGTGTCCTTGTCGAGTACGTGAATGGTTGCCGTATTGATCGGGCGCGGATATTCAATCTGCTTGAGGAAGGCGCGTGCGGATTTCGGATTTTCAGCGATGAAATGCGTGAGGCGGTGCGCAATCTCGCGCGAACCGTCCGGCAGCACATTGCCGAGCGCGCTGTCACCGAGACCGCTCGGCAGCAGATAAAGCGTGCCGCGGGCAGTGTTTGCGGTCATGGAATGGGAATACCTTCTTTTTGCAGCATGGTCACCAGGGCAATCAGCGGCAGACCGATCAGTGCCGTGGGATCGTCGCTCTCGACCTGATCGACGAGGGTAATGCCCAGCGCCTCGATCTTGGCGCTGCCGGCGCAGTCATAGGGCCGGTCCTGTCGCAGATACCGTTCGATTTGTTCAGCACTCAACGCGCGAAACCGCACGGTGGTCGGCACATTGGCGAACTGCACACTATTGGTCGCGGCATTGAGCAGGCATAAAGCCGTATGAAAAACCACAGTCTTGCCGCTCATCGCCTGCAGTTGCTGCGTTGCTGCGGCATGGTTGCCTGGTTTGCCAATCAGGGAATCATTCAGCACCGCAACCTGGTCTGATCCGATGATCAGGGCCGTGGATTCGATTTCAGCAATTTTGCAGGCCTTGGCTTGCGCCAGACGCAAAGCCGTTTCAGCGGGCGCTTCATCCGACAACGGCTGTTCATCGATATCCGGCGCGATTGTGGCGCAATGGATACCGAGCCGAGCAATCAGCGCTTTGCGATAAGTCGACGACGAAGCCAGTACGATGTGCGGGGATGGCCTCATGAGGTCCGGTTGTAAGTGCCTGAAACTGCGGATGTTCGGCGAATTGTCTGCGATTGCCGATGATTATCGCTAAGTGCTTGGCTTAACAGGGAATTTGGCATGGAGCTTTTTGACAGCAGAGTCCGAAAATACTATCATGCGCGCCTTATGTCCGGACCTGCCGCAGTTCATCGCATCGAGGATCCGTTCGCATTTGCCCGCGCCGGCGGTTTGCAGAGCGGTCAGGTGGTCATGGCTGACATGCCGCGCCTGCAGGATCGACTCGCAGGCAATGCCGGCAAAGTTGATTATGTGGTGCGTGGCGGGCTGGATCAGCTGCAGCGACCGCAGCTGTTACTGGAAATTGCAGGTACAGCCGCGTTGCGATGTGACCGGTGTCTGGCGCCGCTGGATTTTGCCTTGCGTTTGCGATCCCGGGTGTTGTTGATGACGCCCGGAACCATCCCTCCGGATGATGATGACCCGGAGACTCCGGAATGGATAGAGACTGAGGCCGGACCGGGACTGGATTTGCAGGAGCTGGTTGAAGACGAAATAGTGCTGGGCATGCCGCTGTCAGTACGGCATGACCGGGGGAATTGTGTCAGTGACGACGAAGCGGGAAAGGAAAATGGTCGTGAATCCCCCTTTTCCAAACTGGCGACGTTGCTGAAGCAGAGATAATGGTCAGGCAGCAATGGCAGGAAATAGAGTTGCAGAGTTGTGAATAGCGGCAATCCCAAACGAATACAGTATTTTTCAGGAGATCATCATGGCAGTCCAACAAAACAAGAAGTCCCCGTCCAAGCGCGGAATGCACCGTTCACACGACGGGCTCAGCAAACCCGCACTGGCGGTCGAACCGACCTCGGGTGAGGCGCATCTGCGCCATCACATCAGCCCGAATGGCTACTACCGCGGCAAAAAAATAATCAAAGCCAAAGGCGAGTAATCTGCCTTTGCGGGACTACCGGCTCCGGCAAGCCCGGCTCTGACAAGCAATAACAAGCGGAGCCTGAAGAGGAGAATCCCCTGATGGATGTGACCGTTGCCATCGATTGCATGGGCGGCGACCACGGCGTGCGCGTGACCGTGCCCGCCGCGGTCGAGTGGTCGCGTCGCGATCCGCACTGCAACTTTGTGCTGGTCGGTCTGCAGGATCAGATACAGGCTGAATTGCAGCGTGCCGGTATCACCGCCGCTGACCAGCTGCGGGTGCATCACGCAACTGAAGTGGTGACCATGGATGAGCCGCCGGCCAATGCGCTGCGCGGCAAAAAAGATTCCTCGATGCGCGTCGCCATCGACCTGGTCAAGAGCGGTGAAGCGCAGGCCTGTGTCAGCGCCGGCAATACCGGCGCGCTGATGGCGATTTCCCGGTTTGTGCTCAAAACCCTGCCCGGCATCGACCGTCCGGCCATTGCCACCATGCTGCCCACATTGAAAGGGCATACCCATATTCTTGATCTCGGCGCCAACGTGGATTGTACCGCCGGGCATCTGCTGCAGTTCGCCATCATGGGCGCCGAGCTGGTGGCTTCGGTCGAGCATAAATCACGACCGACCGTAGGCCTGCTGAACATCGGCGAGGAAGACATCAAGGGCAACGAAGTGGTCAAGGAGGCGGCAGCGCTGTTGCGCGCCAGCGATCTCAATTTTTACGGTAACGTCGAAGATATTTATCAAGGCGCAACGGATATCGTGGTTTGCGACGGTTTTGTCGGCAACGTTGCGCTGAAAACCACCGAAGGTCTGGCGCAGATGCTGGGTACTTACCTCCGAGAAGAATTCAGCCGCAACATTTTCACCAAGCTGCTGGGCCTGGCAGCGATGCCGGTACTCAAGGCGTTCAAGAAACGCGTCGATCATCGCCGTTACAATGGCGCCAGCCTGCTCGGCCTGCGCGGCATCGTCATCAAGAGTCACGGTTCAGCCGATGCATTTGCGTTTGGTTTTGCCATCGAACACGCAATCAGCGAGGTCCGCACCGGCGTGCTGGCGCACATCAGTGAGCGCATGGCGGCGCTGGAGCAGAAAGCGCAACCGGCATGACGGTTATCCATACCCGCATCATCGGCACCGGCAGTTATCTACCGGAGAAAATCCTCAGCAACGCCGATCTCGCGTCAGTCGTTGAAACTTCGGATGAGTGGATACAGCAGCGCACCGGCATCCGCCAGCGCCATATTGCCGCCGACAGCGAAATGACCAGCGACCTGGCACTGAAAGCATCACAACGCGCGCTGGACATGGCCGGCATTGCCCCGGACAAACTCGATCTGATCATCGTTGCGACGACCACGCCGGATATGGTGTTTCCAAGTACGGCCTGCCTGCTGCAGGCCAAGCTCGGCGCCAAAGGCATGCCGGCTTTTGACGTGCAGGCGGTGTGCAGCGGTTTCGTTTATGCGCTGGCTACTGCGGACCAGTTCATGCGTTCAGGACAATACGAACATATTCTCGTCGTCGGCGCCGAAATCTATTCGCGCATACTCGACTGGCAGGATCGCGGCACCTGCGTGCTGTTCGGCGATGGCGCCGGCGCCGTGGTGTTGAAGCGCAGCGCCGAACCCGGCATCCTCGCCGCATGCCTGCATGCCGACGGCAGCCATGCCGGCATCCTGTCGGTGCCGGGCAGTGTCAGTGGTGGCAAGGTCAGTGGCCGGCCGTTGCTGCAGATGGACGGCACCGCAGTGTTCAAGTTTGCAGTCAAAGTGCTGGAAGAAGTCGCGGTGGAAACGTTAGCCATTGCAGGACTGCACAAGTCCGACATCAACTGGCTGATCCCGCATCAGGCCAATATCCGCATCATTCAGGCCACTGCAAAAAAACTGGGCCTGCCGATGGAACGGGTGATTACGACGGTGGATCGCCATGCCAATACATCCGCTGCCTCGGTGCCGCTGGCGCTGGATGAGGCGGTACGTGACGGACGCATACAGCCCGGACAGCATGTGATGCTTGAAGGTGTCGGCGGCGGATTCACCTGGGGCGCGGTGCTGATCAAATGGCAAGCAGGCAGTGAGGATTCTTAAGACATGAAACTGGCAATGGTATTTCCCGGGCAGGGATCGCAAGCTGTCGGCATGATGCAAGGCTTTGCCGACAGCAAAATCGTACGTGACATATTTGCCGAGGCTTCCGCCGCGCTGGGGCAGGATTTGTGGCAACTGGTGGCGACGGGGCCCTCCGAGGAATTGAATGCCACGGTGAATACCCAGCCGGTGATGCTGACCGCCGCCTATGCCATGTATCGGGCGTGGCAGGAAGCCGGCGGACCGGCGCCGGCCGTCGTTGCCGGTCACAGCCTGGGCGAATACACGGCGCTGGTTGTCGCCGGTGTTCTGAACTTTGCCGATGCCGTGCCGCTGGTGCGTTTTCGTGCCCAGGCGATGCAGGAAGCCGTGCCACGCGGGACGGGTGCGATGGCAGCCATCCTCGGGCTCGGTGACGATGCAGTACGTGCTGCCTGTGCTGAAGCGGCACAGGGTGAAGTTGTCGAACCTGTCAATTTCAATGCGCCGAGCCAGGTGGTGATTGCCGGACACCAAGCCGCTGTTGAACGTGGTGCAGAAGCCGCGAAAGTGCGCGGCGCGAAACGTGCGGTGATGCTGCCGGTCAGCGCGCCGTTTCATTCATCACTGCTGAAGCCCGCTGCAGACCGGCTAAGGGAACGTGTACAGTCCGTTGCGTTCAATGCGCCGAAGATTGCAGTGGTCAATAATGTTGACGTGGCAATCGTCGATGATCCGGCACAGATCAAGGATGCGCTGGCACGCCAGGCCTGCAATCCGGTACGCTGGGTGGAAACCGTGCGTGCATTTGCCGCGCAAGGCGTGACGCATGTCGTGGAATGCGGTCCGGGTAAAGTGCTGGCCGGTCTGACCAGGCGCATTGAAGGCAGCCTGCAGGGATATGCGGTTACCGATCCGGCATCACTGCAGCAAACCCTGGAGTCACTGCGATGAATGCATTAACAGGCCAGCTTGCGCTGGTCACCGGCGCATCACGCGGT
>JAKFUJ010000183.1 GCA_021732805.1 Betaproteobacteria bacterium
ATTTCCCGTCGCCGCCTGACGCTGTCGACTTCCGGGCTGGTGCCGGCGATGGATCGTCTGCGGGATGCCTGCCCGGTTGCGCTGGCGGTGTCGTTGCACGCGCCTAACGATGCCTTGCGTAACGAGCTGGTGCCGATCAACCGCAAATACCCGATCCGCGAACTGATGGCCGCCTGCCTGCGTTATATCGAAAAAGCGCCGCGGGATTTCGTGACCTTTGAATACGTGATGCTCTCCGGCGTCAACGACAGTGTGGCGCTGGCACGGGAACTGGTCAAAACGGTGAAACCAGTGCCGTGCAAAATCAATCTGATACCGTTCAATCCGTTTCCGGATTCAGGATACGACCGGTCCGGCATGCCGGCTATAGCGGCTTTTCGCGATGTCCTGGTGCAGGCCGGATTGACGGCGACAGTGCGTAAAACACGCGGCGATACCATTGATGCCGCCTGCGGTCAGCTGGCAGGCAGGGTCCAGGACAAGACACGGCGCGTATTGCGTCGTATGGAGGAAAAACGGGTATGACTCGGAAATCGACAGCAGTGCGCAAAGTCGCTCTGGGCGCAATGCTGGCAGCCCTTGTGCATATTTACGGCTGCGCCGGCAGCGGCGGGTTGACGGATTCAGGCATACAGCCGACTACGGATACCTCGGGTAACGAAAGTAACGCCCGTAATCGCGCGCGCATACACACCGAACTTGCCGCAGGGTATTACGATCTCCGCAATCTGGGTGTCGCGCTTGAGGAAGTGAGCATTGCCCAGCAGGCGGATCCAAGTTATCCGACGGTTTATTACGTGGCAGGATTGATCTATGCGGCGCTGAATGATGATCGTCGTGCCGAAGAGAATTTCAGACGCAGCGTGAGCTTGAGTCCGACCGACCCGGATGCCAACAACAACTATGGAATGTTCCTGTGCCAGCGCAAGCGTGAAGACGAGGGCATCAAATATTTGCTTACCGCAGTGCAGAATCCGTTGTATCAGGGCCGCGAACGTTCACTCGTTAATGCCGGCATCTGCTCACGCCTGAAAGGCGACAATTCCGGCGCGCAGAAATTTTTTCAGCAAGCGATAGCGGTGCGTCCCAACCAGCCGCAGGCTTTGTACCAGCTGGCTGATCTGTCCTTCCTGTCGGGTGATTTTGCCGCTGCCCAGGGTTATCTGCGTCGTCTGGCGCAGGTGACGTCCGGCACGGCTGAAGTGTTATGGCTGGGCGTGCGCGTGGAGCGCAAATTGGGCAACACGCTGGGTGAGGCCAGTTATACGCAGCAATTGCGCAAGAATTTCCCCGACTCAAAAGAGGCGGTTGCGCTGCAAGCAGGCCAGTTCTGATGAGCGAGTCTGAGGCAGCGGCCGGGCCTGACATTAATGCGAAGAGTCCGGGACGCGCTCTGTCTGAAGCGCGGGAGGCACGTAATCTTTCGCTGGCCGAGGTTGCGCAGCAGCTCAAGCTGTCCGCCTCACAGGTTGCAGCGTTGGAAGCTGACGCCTATGATCGTCTGCCGGGTCCCGTGTTCGTCCGCGGTTTTGTGCGCAACTATGCGCGGCTGATGGAGCTGGATGCGGATGAGCTGGTGGAATCAGTCGGTTTGCCGCACGAAACCGTGCAGGCCAGAGCCGCTGTTCCATTTTCCCGTGATATTCCTTTTCCAGAGCAGCGCAAAACACGGTGGATGCCCTATGCCATCGCGCTGCTGGTCCTCGCCGGTACGGTCGTGGGTTTTGAGTTGTTTTTCTCGATGCCGGATGCAGTGATGGTTTCCACTGTGTCGCCGAATGTGCCGCCAGCACGGGTGGCGCCACCGGCAATGCCATCAACACCAGCGAAAGCGGTGACGGTCGAATCACCCTCGCAGTCAGCACCATTGCCGCAAAATGAAGTTGTGGCGGCTCCCTTGTTCGGGGCTGTCATCGTGCAGGTTTCAGAGCCGACGCCGGCTCCAGCTCAGAAAAAGACTGGCATCGCGGAATTGCATTTTGTATTTGAGACGCCATCGTGGATTGAAGTCAGGGACAGCAATGACCGCATCCTGTTTTCGCAATTGAATCCTGCCGGCACCGAACAACATGTGCAGGGGAGGGCGCCGCTCAGTCTGGTGGTGGGCAATGCGCAGGGTGTGCGCCTGACCTACAACGGCCAAGCCTTTGACCTGGCGCCGCATACGCGCGTGCAAGTTGCGCGTTTTACACTGGAATAAGTCATGACGCAGTGCCTTCCCGATTACGGTCCAAGAATGCGGCGCTACAGCGTTGGCGTAATTGTCGGCGGCGTTGTGGTCGGCGGCGGCTCGCCCATCGTAGTGCAGTCGATGACCAATACCGATACCGCCGATGTGGCTTCCACCGTGGCCCAGGTTGCAGCGTTAGCCGGGTCGGGGTCGGAACTGGTGCGCATTACGGTGAACAATGCCGAAGCTGCGGCCGCAGTGCCGGTGATACGCGAACAACTCGACAAACGCGGGGTCAATGTGCCGCTGGTCGGGGATTTCCATTTCAACGGCCACCGCCTGCTGACCCAGCATCCGGCCTGCGCCGAGGCGCTGGCCAAGTTGCGCATCAATCCCGGCAATGTCGGCAAGGGTTCAAAGCGCGACGAACAGTTCGCGACGATGATTGAATTCGCCTGCCGGTTCAACAAACCGGTGCGCATCGGCGTCAATTGGGGCAGCCTTGATCAGGAACTGCTGGCACGGCTGATGGATGACAACGCGCGGAAGTCGGAACCGCAGGAAGCAACAGTCGTCATGCGCGAAGCGCTGGTGACGTCGGCGCTGGACAGCGCTCGGCAGGCCGAAGCGTTGGGGCTGGCGCATGATCGCATCCTGTTGTCGTGCAAAGTCAGCGGCGTACAGGATTTGATCGCCGTCTACCGCGATCTGGCATCGCGTTGCGATTATCCGCTGCATCTGGGATTGACCGAAGCCGGCATGGGATCGAAGGGAATCGTGGCGTCGACGGCTGCGATGGCGGTGCTGCTGCAGGAAGGCATCGGCGACACCATCCGCGTATCGCTGACCCCGGCGCCCGGCGGCGACCGCACACGGGAGGTGATCGTTGCCCAGGAAATGCTGCAAACCATGGGTTTGCGCTCGTTTGCGCCGCTGGTGATTGCCTGCCCAGGCTGCGGCCGCACCACCAGCACGGTATTCCAGGAACTCGCCGACCGCATCCAGGGTTATCTGCGCGCGCAGATGCCGCAATGGCGCGGCCGTTATCCCGGTGTCGAAGACATGCATGTTGCGGTGATGGGTTGCGTGGTCAACGGCCCCGGCGAAAGCAAGCAGGCCAACATCGGCATCAGCCTTCCGGGGTCGGGTGAAAATCCGGTGGCGCCGGTGTTTGTCGACGGCGTCAAGACGGTTACGCTGAAAGGCGACAACATCGCAGAAGAATTCCAGCGCATTGTCGATCAGTATGTGCGTGATCGTTATGCGTCTGCAGCGGAATCCACGGCCAAACAACCGGCAGGCGTTGCCCGCTAGACGCGGCAAAAAAACATGGCCAAGACGGTGCAGGGTGTCCGCGGCATGAATGATGTGCTTCCAGCAGAGGCGCATCGCTGGGCATTTTTCGAGGAGACGGTGCGGCGCTGGGCGCATGCCTATGGTTATCAGTCGATCCGCATGCCGATACTGGAACGCACGGAACTGTTCGTGCGCTCCATCGGCGAAGTCACTGACATCGTCGAGAAGGAGATGTACACCTTCAAGGACGAACTCAATGGCGAACAACTGACGCTGCGTCCGGAAGGCACCGCATCCTGCGTGCGTGCGGTCATTGAACATAATCTTCTTTATCCGGGGCCGCAGCGCCTGTGGTACCAGGGGCCGATGTTTCGCCATGAACGTCCGCAGAAGGGGCGCTACCGGCAATTTCACCAGATCGGCGTCGAAGCGCTGGGTTTTGCCGGACCGGACATCGATGCCGAACATATTGTGATGTGTGCCCGCTTGTGGCGTGATCTCGGCCTGAAGTACATCCGCCTCGAAATCAATTCACTGGGTTCAGCCGATGCGCGGGCGCGTTATCGCACAAAACTGGTGTCGTACCTGGAGCAGCACGCCGGCGAACTCGATGCCGATGCACAGCGCCGCATGCACAGCAATCCGCTGCGTGTGCTCGACAGCAAAAATCCGCAGATGCAGGCGCTGGTCGCTGCCGCCCCGAAACTGGCCGATGATCTGGATGAAGTTTCTGCGCAAGCTTTTACCGCCTTGCAGGCGTCATTGCGCGCAGCGGACATCGAATTCAGCGTCAATCCGCGTCTGGTACGCGGGCTGGACTATTACAATGGCACGGTTTTCGAATGGATCACCGACCGCCTGGGCGCCCAGGGCACGGTCTGTGCCGGCGGCCGCTACGATGGCCTGATGGAGCAGATCGGCGGCAAACCGGCGCCGGCCTGCGGTTTTGCCATGGGCGTGGAACGTTTGCTGGCGTTGATTGCCGAAACCGGCGTTGCAATCGCTGAGCAGATACCCGATGTCTACGTGTTGCGGCAAGGTGAAGCAGCATTGGCATGGGGGGAGCAGGTTGCGGAACAGTTGCGCGACTCCGGTCTGAGCGCGGTTTTGCACTGCGGCGGCGGCAGTTTCAAATCACAAATGAAAAGGGCCGATGACAGTGGCGCCCGCTATGCAGTAATCCTCGGCGAGGATGAGGTCGCGGCGACGATGTTGTCAGTGAAGGCGCTGCGCATACAAGCGAGGCAGCAGGAACAACGGCGGGTCACGCTGCCGGAAGCATGTGAAATTATAAAATCAAGGTAAATCAATGGCTTACGATTTGGAAGAACAGGAACAGCTGGCATCAATCAAAAGTTGGTGGGAGCAATACGGCCGATTGCTGATAGTGGCCCTGGTCGGCGGAGCGCTGGTGTTCGGCGGCATCCGCGGCTGGTACTACTATCGCAACACGCAGGCGGCTTCGGCTGTTGCGCTGTTTGCGCAACTGCAGGGCGCTGAGCGTGCCAGTGATCATAAAAGGGTTCGCGATATTGCCACCCAGATCGTCGATCGTTACGGTTCCACGCCGTACGCCGGGCAGGCTGCCCTGGCTGCGGCAAAAAGCGCTTTTGATACCGGTGATCTGACAGATGCCAAAACCCGGTTGCAATGGACCATCGACAATGCAAAAGACGATGAATCCCGTGATGTGGCCCGGCTGCGGCTGGCGCGGGTGTTGATAGACGAGAAAAAACCGGATGAGGCCCTGAAGCTGCTTGAGGCGAAACACGGGGAAAGTTTTGATGGCCTGTATGCCGGCGTCAAAGGCGATGTGCTGTATGCGCAGGGCAAGCGGCAGGAAGCGCGCGCGGCCTATCAGGTGGCGCTGGACAAGAGCGATGCTGCCAGTCCGTTGCGCCAGATCATCCAGCTGAAACTCGACGCTGTGGGTGACGCCAAGTGATGTCCGGAATGCCCAATCGTCTGTTTGTCTTGCTGGCTGCTGCTGCGCTGCTGTCCGGCTGCAAAACGATATCGGATACCTATGACGGCTGGTTTGGCGCCGCGCCGCGGCAAAAACCTGCAGCGCTGGTGCCATTTACGCCACAGGCGACGATGCGCATTGTCTGGCAATCGGGCGTCGGTGCGGCCGGACGTGGGGCTTTTTATCCGGCGGTCAACGGCAATACGGTTTATGCCGCAGGGGCATCGGGCCAGATCGCGGGATTTACCGCGAATACCGGCGCCGGCCAGGTGCGATTTGAGGCAGGCAAGCCGCTGTCGGGCGGCATCGGCGCCGGTGGTGGATTGTTGCTGGCCGGTACATCCGGCGGCGAAGTGCTGGCGTATGAGGCTTCGGGAAAAGCAGCCTGGAAAACCCAGTTGAGCGGCGAAGTGTTGTCGCCGCCGGTCGCAGCCGATGGTGTGGCCGTCGTACGCACCGGAGATGGCCGAGTCTACGGTTTGAACGCAGCCGACGGCAAGCAGCGCTGGGTCTATCAGCGCTCGTTGCCGTCACTGGCATTGCGCAGTTATGCCGGTGTTCTGGTTTATCGTGGTGCGGTATTCGCGGGTTTTCCCGGCGGGCGTCTGGTGGCGATTGCGCTGGAGAACGGCAATGTCGGCTGGGAGTCCGTGGTGGCGCTGCCCAAGGGGACCACGGAACTGGAAAGGGTTACCGACATCACCAGTTATCCGGTAGCCGATGGCGCTCAGGTTTGCGCAGTGGCGTTTCAGGGGCGCGTCGCCTGTTTTGATGCGTTGCGCGGCGAAACCCAATGGGTCCGCGATGCATCAAGCATTGCGGGAATGAGCCTGGATGCTCGGAATGCCTACTTCACCGATGAGCGCAGCGCCGTGCACGCACTGGATCGCAGTCGCGGCGCCAGTCTGTGGAAGCAGGATAAATTGCAGGGTCGCCTGGCGACCGCACCGCTGGCGATGGGACGTTACGTGATCGTTGGCGATTTCGAGGGTTATGTGCATGTGTTGTCGCGCGAAGACGGTGCTTTTGTGGCGCGTATCGCCACTGACGGCAGCGCCATACGTGTGCCGCCGGTGGCGCTGGACCTGTCCAACTTCCTGGTGCAAACCCGTAACGGCGGCGTTTTCGCGATCAGCATTCAATAAGAATTTTGCCGGTCGGGTTCCGTTCGTGGAACCCGATCAGCTTCACTCATGAAACCCACAGTTGTCATTGTCGGCCGGCCCAACGTCGGAAAATCCACGTTGTTCAACCGTCTCACCCGTAGCCGTGACGCCATCGTCGCCGATGCGCCGGGGATTACCCGTGACCGCCATTATGGCGAGGGACGCGTGGGCTCAAAACCGTACCTGGTGGTGGATACCGGCGGTTTCGAACCGGTGACAAAAGATGGCATCTTTCACCAGATGGCGCGCCAGGCGCGGCAGGCGGTGGACGAAGCCGATGTGGTGTTGTTCATTGTGGATGCGCGTGCGGGACTGACGGGGCAGGATCACGAAGTCGGCGCCGAACTGCGGCGCAGTGGGCGTAAAATCTGGCTGATCGTGAACAAGGCCGAAGGCATGAACCATGCAACGGCCGTTGCGGAATTCCATGCGTTGGGAATGGGTGAGCCGCTGGCGATCTCCGCCGAGCACGGTGAGTACATCAGCGATTTGATGGATCTGGTGCTCGAGGCGTTTCCTGAACCGGAGCGTGAGTCCGAAAGCGCGGCCAAACAGCCGAAGATCGCCATCGTCGGCCGCCCCAATGTCGGCAAATCCACTTTGGTGAACGCGCTGCTGGGCGAAGAGCGTGTGGTGGTCTTTGACCAGCCGGGTACGACCCGGGATTCCATTTATATCGATTTTGAACGCGCCGGCAAGCGCTACACACTGATTGATACCGCCGGCATGCGCAAGCGGGGGCAGGTGGACGAAGCCGCCGAGAAATTTTCCGTGATCAAGACCCTGCAGTCGATCGCCGATGCCAACATCGTGATCCTGGTGCTGGATGCACGGCAGGAAATTGCCGAACAGGATGCGCACATCGCCGGGTTTATTCTCGAGGCCGGGCGGGCGCTGGTGGTGGCGGTCAACAAATGGGAAGGGCTCAGCGAGACCGATCGCGAGCAGATCAAACGCGATGGTTCGCGCAAGCTGAATTTCCTCAATTTCGCGCGTTTCCATTTCATTTCCGCGTTGCAGGGGCAGGGTGTGGGCGAGGTGTTGCGTTCGGTGGATGCGGCTTATGCTGCCGCCATGTCGAAGCTGTCCACGCCCAAGCTGACCCGGGTGATGATGCTGGCGGTTCAGCAGCAGCAACCGCCGCGGCACGGGCTGGTCCGCCCCAAGCTGCGTTATGCCCATCAGGGCGGCTCCAATCCGCCGCGGATCATCATCCACGGCACGGCGGTGGAGCGTGTCCCGGAGAGCTATCGCCGGTATCTGGAACGATTTTTCCGCGACGCGTTCAAACTCACAGGTACGCCGCTGAAAGTGGAATTCAAAGCGGGACGTAACCCGTATGCCAGAGGTGATGCCAAACGCGGCTGACTGCGCGGCTAAGTCTATGGCCAGACGTGAAAATTTAAGCTAGAGTGACCTTTCCAATAACGACAACCCAGAGGGTGCCATGAGTAATAAAGGGCAGCTGCTACAAGACCCGTTCCTGAACGCTTTGCGCAAGGAACATATCCCCGTTTCGATTTACCTCGTCAACGGCATCAAACTGCAGGGCCAGGTGGATTCCTTCGACCAGTACGTGGTGCTGTTGAAGAACACCGTCACCCAGATGGTCTACAAACACGCGATTTCAACGGTAGTGCCGGCTCGCGCCGTCAGCTTGCAAGCTGACGAAGGTCAAGATAAGTAATTGATTTTATTCAATTATTTTATTGATGCTTGAGCGCCCCGGCAGCGGTACCGAGGCGGTTCTGGTAGCGCTTGATCTGGGCGAACCGGACTACGGCGAAAGTCTGGAAGAGTTGCAACTGCTGGCACGCAGCGGCGGGGTTGATGTACGCGCAGTCGTGCGCGGCCGGCGTGATCGCCCGGACCCCGCGTTGTACGCGGGTAAGGGCAAGGTCGAGGAAATCGACCGTATCCGGCAGGAAACCGGCGCTTCCGTGGTCATATTCAATCACGCGCTGAGCCCGATCCAGGAGCGCAACCTCGAACGCAAGCTGTCGTGCCGGGTCATCGACCGCACCAGCCTGATTCTCGATATTTTTGCCCAGCGCGCGCGCAGCCACGAAGGCAAACTGCAGGTGGAGCTGGCGCAACTCGAGCATTTGTCGACGCGGCTGGTGCGCGGCTGGAGCCATCTGGAGCGGCAGCGCGGCGGTATCGGCATGCGCGGCCCCGGCGAAACCCAGCTCGAAACCGACCGCCGCTTACTCGGCAAACGGGTCAAGGCGCTGAAGGAAAAACTGCTGAAAGTGCGGGCCCAGCACGCCACCCAGCGCCGGTCTCGGGCGCGTGCCCATGTGTTTTCGGTATCACTGGTGGGTTATACCAATACCGGCAAATCGACATTGTTCAACCGTATGACCAAGGCCGATGCCTATGCCGCGGATCAGTTATTTGCAACGCTGGATACCACGACGCGCCGTCTTGGCGGCGTTGAGGGTTCGGCGGTGGTGATTTCCGATACTGTGGGCTTTATACGTCATTTGCCGCATACGCTGGTCGAAGCTTTCCAGGCCACGCTGGAAGAAACCATCCAGGCCGATCTGCTGCTGCATGTGGTCGATGCCAGCAGTGCGGACCGCGATGCGCAGATCGCTGCCGTGAATACCGTACTGGCCGAAATCGGCGCGGACAAGGTGCCGCAGATCATGGTTTACAACAAGATTGACCGCAGCGATGTGGCGCCGCGGGTCGAGCGCGACGAATATGCTAGAATTTCCCGCCTCTGGTTGAGTGCATTGACCGGTGATGGCGTCGATCAGTTGCGCGCAGCCATCAGCGAATATGCCCTGTACACCGCGAGCCCTGGCCAACCTGTAGCCGCCTGATTTAATTTTTCCGAACCGATGACTGAATCCACCAAGTCCTTCCGCGCCCGATTGCAGGGCGGCCTTGCCCGAATGCTGGCACCGCTGCTGTCATTGAACGATCCCCAGTGGGGGCGCCGTCCCGGCGGCAACAATCAGGGGCCGCCCGATCTCGATGAAATCTGGCGCAGCCTCAATCGCAAGCTGAATCGTCTGCTTGGCGGTAAAGGCGGTGGCGGCAGCGGCAATGGCGAGTCGCCCGGTGGCGGCGGGCCCAGCGCCGGCGCCGTGGGCGGCGGAGCCGGTCTGCTGGCGGCGCTGATCGTTGTGGTATGGATTGCCAGCGGCTTTTATATCGTCAACGAAGGGCAGCGCGGAGTCGTGCTGCGCTTCGGCAAATTCGTTGACACAACGATGCCTGGCCCGCGCTGGCACATGCCGTATCCGATCCAGTCTGCCGAGGTGGTCAATGTGGCGCAGGTGCGCACGGTCGAGGTCGGTTACCGCAATACCGTGAAGAGCAAGGTGTTGAAAGAGTCGCTGATGCTGACTGATGATGAAAACATCATCGATGTCCAGTTCGCGGTGCAATACATCCTGAAAAGTCCCAACGATTTTCTGTTCAATACACGGGCGCCGGAGGATTCGGTATTGCAGGCAGCAGAGACTGCGATCCGTGAAATCGTAGGCCGCAACAGCATGGATTTTGTGATTTTCGAAGGCCGGGCGGAAGTTGCTGCGCGGGCGCAGAAACTGATGCAGGAAATTCTCGATCGTTACGGCACCGGTATCAGCATCAGCAAGGTCACCATGCAGAATGCCCAGCCGCCGGAACAGGTGCAGGCGGCGTTTGATGATGCGGTGAAGGCCAGCCAGGATCGCGAGCGTCAGAAAAACGAAGGCGAGGCCTACGCCAACGACGTGATACCGCGTGCGCGCGGCATGGCCTCCCGGTTGCTGCAGGAAGCCGAGGGTTATCGCGCCCGTGTCATCGAACAGTCCCAGGGTGATGCCTCGCGCTTCCGCCAGGTCGTTGCCGAATACTCGAAAGCCCCTCAGGTCACCCGTGACCGTCTTTATATCGATGCCATGCAGCAGATCATGAGCAATACCAGCAAAATCCTGATTGACCAGAAAAGCGGCGGTAACC
>JAKFUJ010000253.1 GCA_021732805.1 Betaproteobacteria bacterium
GCACGAATACTGTCGACCACACCGAAATCCCCGCAACGCGCAGCGGCCATTGCCGGCGGCGCGGTTTTGCCGGCAGCGGATTTGGCCGCTGCGGCTTTCGCGCGTGGTGTTGCATTGCCGTCGGCGCCGCCGCTCGCCGGCCGCTCAACCGCCGTCTGTGATTCCGACTGCGCCTGCGGCAATAGCCCGGTCATGGCGGCGATGCCCAGCATGCTGACGATGATCACTGCAATGCCGGCAATCAGCAACGTCGGATACAGCAACGCCGGACCGCCTCCATTATTTACTGCTCCATGGCGGCCATTAGTGGTTGTGGACATGGTCTGCTCCGTTTTGATGGATGCTGCACCGCACCTCGCGGCAACAGCACGGACCAATGTCGCAAAACCAGTGCCAGTAAAATAAATGTTTTAAAACAACGGCTTATTAAACATGTCGGGAACAGGCTGTCGCCGGATAACGACCCGAACGCAATGGCGGTGTTAACCAATTGTTTTAAAAAGAGTTTTTTGTCTACAAACCCCGACGCCGGTTACCAGAGCCAGTCAGGCACGCTGCGGCTTGAACAAACGCGGGTCGAGCTGATGACGCTGCAGCAGCTTGTAGAACTCGGTGCGATTACGCTTGGCCAGCCGCGACGCCTGGGTCACATTGCCGTCAGTGATTTTCAGCAACTGCGCGAGGTAATCGCGCTCGAATTTGCGTCGTGCCTGTTCGAACGAAGCAAACTCGGTCTGCTCGCGCTGGATCGCCTGCTGCACCAGCGAGGCGGGAATGCGTGGCGTCGTCGTCAGCGCCACCGACTGCTCGATCACGTTGTAGAGCTGACGCACATTGCCGGGCCACGCCGAGGCCACCAGCTGCTCGACCGCCTCCGGCGACAGCCCGGTGACATCCTTCTTGTAACGCTTCGCCAGTTCGTTGAGGAAATGCCCGGCCAGCAGCGGGATATCTTCGCGCCGCTCGGCCAGTGACGGCAGGTTCAGCGCCACCACTTTCAGGCGGTAATACAGATCCTCGCGGAAATTGCCCTGAGCCAATTCGACTTCCAGATTGCGGTGCGTGGCTGAAATCACCCGCACATCGATCGCTACGTGCTGCATGCCGCCCACCGGCCGTACCTGTTTCTCCTGCAATACGCGCAGCAGTTTGACCTGCAAGGCAGGCGGCATGTCACCGATTTCATCGAGCAGCAGCGTGCCGCCCTCGGCCGACTGGAACAGGCCGCGGTTGTCGCGCACGGCGCCGGTAAACGCGCCTTTGACGTGCCCGAACAGTTCGGACTCGAGCAGCGGTTCGGGTATCGCCGCGCAGTTGATTGCAACAAAAGGCCGGTTGCTGCGCGGACTCGCCGCATGCACTGCGCGCGCCAGCAGTTCTTTGCCGGTGCCCGACTCACCCTGAATCAGTACCGCGGCATCACCGGCCGCCACCAGCCGCGCCTTCGCCAGCACTTCTTCCATCGCCGGATTGCGGGTGATGATGCCCGCACGCCACGCGCCGTCATCAACACCGGCGGCATTGGGCATGCCGGACACCGCCAGCGCGCGTTCGATTTCCACCAGCAGTGCCTTGGCATCGAAGGGCTTGGTCAGATAACCGAAGACGCCACCCTTGACCGCCGCGACCGCATCCGGAATCGTGCCGTGCGCCGTCAGGATGATCACCGGCAGCGCGGGATTCTCGGAACGTATCGCTTCGAACAATGCGATGCCGTCCATGCCGCCCATCTGCAGGTCGGTAACCACGACCTGCGGCCGCGACACCGCCAGTTGTGCCAGCGCGCGTTCGCCGCTGTCGGCAACCGTCACGCCGTAACCTGCAGCTTCCAGGCGCAACTGCATCAGCCGCAGCAGACCCGGATCATCATCAACCACCAGCACCTGCGCCGCACCCGGCATTTTTTTTTGCATAGCCATGTTCATCGTCGTTATCCGTTCAGGTTATTTCTTGCGTGTTGCGCCGCCATCGCGACCGGTCATGCTGCGCTCCAGTGTCAGCAGTGCATCGAGTTTCTGTTGCAAACCCTGCGCGCTGGTTTCCAGCCGGCGCTGCTCCTGCATGAATGCCGTCATCAGCAACGCCAGCCCGCGCAGTTCGCTGTCGCTGCTGCGCGTCACCGGCTCCAGCAATTCCGGCACGCGCGCCTCTTCAACTGCCGGAGTTCCCGGCAACGTCAGCAACAGCGCGTAGCGCACCCGGTTGGCCTCGCTGCGCACCCGCGCCAGCTCGCGCCGTGCCGCATCCTGTTCACGCGCCAGTTCCGTACCCGTCAACTGACGCACTTGTGCGTAATAGGCCAGCGCCTTTGCCGCATCGGTGGTGTCGACGCGGACTTCCCTCACCGGCGGCGGGGATGAAGGCGGTTTGCCGTCTCCCGGATCGGCAGCCGGCACGGCGATACAACCGGCCAGCAACAAGCCCGGCAGCAGCAGTCCGCTGCGGCGCATGCTCATGCCACGGCACCCTGGCGCAGCGGCAAAGTCACCCGCAGCCGCGCGCCCGGGCGCTTGGGTTCATCAACCACCTCGACCGTTCCGCCATGCGCCTGGGCGTAATCGCGCACCACCGACAGCCCGATGCCGGAGCCGCGCAGCGGCCCGCCGGCAACAGTACGCCCGCGGTAGAACGGATCAAACACCCGCTCCCGTTCCGCCGGCGGTATGCCGGGGCCGGCATCAGCCACATCCAGCGTCATATGCACGCCATCGCTTTGCGCCACGATATTGATCGTGTTGTTTTCCGGTGAGAATTTCACTGCATTGGACAATAAATTGTCGAGCATGATACGCAGTTTCTCCGGATCGGCTTCCAGCGTGATCTCGTCCACCTGCGGGATGATGCGCAGCGCCCGGGCACGCAACGCGAGACTCTGGTCATCCATGACCCGCGCCACCACGCGCCGCACCGCGACCGGTGAAAAATGCAGTGCGCTGCGATGGAATTCCGCCGCGCCGTAGGACAACAGGTCTTCAATCAGGCGCTGCAATTCCATACTGCTGGCGCGCAGTATTCCGGCAACTTCCTGCTGCTCGGGCGTCAATTTCCCCAGCGCCTCCTCCGACAACAACTCCGAACCTTCGCGCAGGGCGGTCAGCGGGGTTTTCAGCTCATGCGATACCTGGCGCAGGAAACGGTTCTTCTGCTGTTCGAGTTCGTTCAGACGGTGCCGCAGCCATTCGATGCGCCTGCCCAGCAACTGCAGGTCGCGCGGGCCGCTGACGCCGACAGGTACCGAAAAATCACCACCGCCCATGCGCCGGATCGCCGCATCAATCTGGCGAATCGGCCGCGCTATGAGCACCGTAAAACCTGCAGCGAGCAACAGCGCCACCGGCACCAGTGCCAGCATCTGCCAGAAAGTGATGGTCTGGGCACGATCGGCAGTTTCACCCATGACCTCTATCTCGCGGTCGATCAGCCGGTCGCCGCGCTCGATGATGCCTTGCGCCTTGCCGTCGAGCCGCATAAATTCCGCCGCCGACTTTTTCAGCACGGCCTCGTCAAACGTCGCCCCGCGCAACATCGCGTAAATGGCCGCCTCGCTGTCGATGATGTCGTTCAATGCGATGCGCTGCTCGGCATCGAAAGGCAGCGCCGAAAATGCACCGGCCGTCTGCAGGAACAACTTGCGGTTGGTTTCATAGGCGTCGAGCAGCGAACGGTCGCCGAGAATCGCCATCTGCCGCGCATTGCGCTCCAGCGAGTTCAGCAACTCCGCCAGGCGGCGACTCGATTGCGTGGACTGCACGGCCTGTTGCACCGCGCGCTGGCTGCGGTTGGCAAACTGGTTGATCGCCACCGCGTTGTTGATCAACGCAAAAATCAGCGGCAAAGCCACCATCGCATAGCCGACGGCGAGCAGCCTGGGAAATGAATTGGGTTGCAGAAAACGCATTGTTATACTCGTTGCAACGAGCCGGAACACAAGCCGCGCACTGCGACCGGAGGTCCGGTGCAAACGCGGGAGCAACCGGAATTATGCGCCCTGTTTGTTCTTGTCTTCGAGGCTTTTGATCAATCCGTCGATGCCGCTGCGGCTGATTTCGGAAGCAAAACTGCCGCGGTAACTGATCACCAGACTGGCGTTTGCGGCAACGATGTCGGTGACTTTCCACACCTTGTCCGTCAGCGTCATCCGGTAATCAATGCTCAGCGGCGGACGTCCCGGTTCGCGCACCAGCGTGCGCACGGTGGTGTAATCGTCGCCGGCTTTCATCTGCAGCGGCCTGACCTCAATGGTGCGATCGACATTGGCTGATTCGGCCAGCGCCGTGGTATAGGTGCGCACCAGCAGCGAACGGAAGGCATTCTCCAGAGACTTGCGCTGCGCCGGTGTAGCATCCCGCCATGACTTGCCCATCGCCAGCTGGGTCATCTCACGGAAATCAAAATGCGGCAGCACTTTTTTCTCGGCGATATCCTGAATGGTGCGCGGGTCCTGATTCTGCTTGAGCACCGCGAGCACCTCTTCAACAGTGCTGCGCACCAGCACATCAGGCGCGGTCTGGGCCGAAGCCGGAAATATGCTCGAAAGCCCGATAATGATCAGAAATGCGGTAAAGATTTTTTTCATGTTGTTGTTTCCCTTGCGGACTGTTGTCATTTCCCGACACTTGCGCGGGTACCGGCATTAGGCCTGCAGTCCGGACCGAATGTTCCGCAAATCAGACAATGTCTTTTACAAATGGTGCTGAAAATCACGAAATATCCGGCAAAACAGCGATTTGCAGCGCTATGGCAACGATGGTCCCGGTTTGTAAATTTGCGCATATCCCTTTTGTTATCATCGGCGCTCTGCTCTCCCTGCAGAATCTGCAAATAATCCGAAAGAAAAACGTGAAGCTGCTTCGTTACAGCCTGAAACATGAACCACGCACACTGGCACGGATGGGGGTGCTGATCGCACCCGAACGCATCGCCGACCTGCGCGCGGGTTATGCGCTGCACCTGATGGAACGCGCCGGCAATCCCAAAGGGCGGGAACTGGCGGCGATCTACATGCCGCCGTACATCACCGAATTCCTGCACATGGGCGAACAGGCGTGGATCGCGCTCGCCGATGCCTACACCTATCTCACTGATCTGGCCGAGGCCCGGCCCGATGCGCCGGGCTTCAACGGTGAGCCGCTGTTCCTGCCGCTGTCCGAATGCCGGGTCTATGCGCCGATACGACCGTCCAAACTGATCGCCGTCGGCCGCAACTATCCCGGCTACACGCAGAATCCGGGCAAAGCCGCAGGCAAAATTCCCGCGGGTTTCGTCAAGACGCTGTCATCCATCGCCGGCCCCGGCCGCGACATCATCAAGCCGCGCATCACCCGCGAACTCGACTGCGAAACCGAACTGGCCGTGGTCATCGGCAAACGCTGCAAGGATGTGCCGGAAGAAAAAGCCTATGACGTGATCGCCGGCTACACCATCGTCAACGACATCACGGCGCGTGACCTCGGCGCGCTCGAAAAGCAGGGCGGCCACCTGTTCCTCGGCAAAACCCTGGACACCTTCGCGCCGCTCGGCCCGTGGATGATCACCCGCGATGCGATACCCGATCCGATGCACCTGCGCATCCAGACCCGGGTCAACGGCGAAACCCGTCAGGACGGCAACACCCGCGACATGCTGTTCAATATTCCGCAACTGGTCGCACACTTCTCGCAGATGACACTGATGCCGGGCGACATCATCGCCACCGGTTCACCCGGGGGCGGCGCACTGTCGAATCCCGACTGGTATCTGAATGCCGGGGACATCATCGAGTCCGAGGTCGAGGGCATCGGCGTGCTGAAGAATGGCGTGGTGGACGAACCGCTGCGCTGAAATATCAGGCTTTGGCCGGAAATTCGCCGGCCTCTCTACACCGTTATTACCGCAATCAGCGCGCCAGTTTTTCGATTTTCAAATCACCCGCCAGTTGATCCAGCGCCGCCAGCAGCGCTTCCGGCATTGGTATGCCATTTTTTTCGTTATCGGCGCGTGCGACATGCGTGCCTTCGCCCGGCAGCCGGATGCGATCGACCCCGGGCAGGCGTTGTGAGTTGCGAACGTCGCGGATCAATGTGTCCATGCCCTGCTTGAATTCATCCAGCGGCTGGAAGGCTTCGATGTTGATGGCGATGATGGCGTGGCCGGTGTTGGTTTCGGTGGTGTCGTCGTTGTTGAAATCGACGACGTCCTTGCCCATCGCCGCACCGTTGAGGTTGCCGGCGAGCAGGCCCAGCACCAGCGCCAGACCGTAACCCTTGTAACCGCCAATCGGCAGCAGAAAACCTTCGCTGGCACGTTTCGGATCCGTCAGTGCATTGCCCTGGCGATCCATCATCCAGCCTTCGGGCATCATCTCGCCGCGCTGCGCCTTGGTTTTGACTTTGCCGTAGGCCGCGACCGTCGTCGCCATGTCGAGCACAATCGCCGGTTCGTCGCCGGCCGGTACCGCCACTGCAATCGGATTCGTCGACAGCAGCATGTCCAGTCCGCCCCAGGGCGGCAGGTGGTTGGCGCTGCCCACGGCCATGTAAAGGCCGATCATGTTGTGCATCGGCGGCATCGCTGCATACAGCGCGGCCGGTCCTGCGTGGTTGCTCCACTTTGCGCCGACCCAGGCCACACCCGCGGTTTTGGCTTTTTCGATGGCTTTCTCGGCGGCGAACTTCATCACCAGATGGCCCATGCCGTTGTCACCATGTACCAGTGCCATGCCGGGCATTTCGCGTTCGACACGGATGTTCGGCTGCACATTGACCGCACCGCCCTTGATGCGGCGGATGTATTGCGGCAGGCGGAACACGCCGTGACCTTCGGAACCGTTGATGTCGGCCTGCGTCATTAATTGCGCGATGACTTTTGCGTCCTCGCGCGGCACGGCAACGGCCTCGAAAGCAGCCGCGATGAAGGCGCGCAGCTGGTCGCCGGAAATGCGTTGATGTTGTTTCGGTTCAGCCACGTTTGTCTTTCAACTCGTTTTCTCCCGGATTACTTTCTTCGAGTTCGATCAGCGCACCCAGAAAATCTTTCGGGTGCACGAAGGCGATGCGTTCGCCATGCACATTGAGTTGCACCTTGCCGGCACCCAGCACCTGCGCGCCCGCAGCAGTCAGTTCGGTCGTGGTCTGTTCGACACTGTCGACGCCGAGACAGAAATGATGAATGCCGCCCTTGGGATTGCGTTTCAGGAATTTCGCCACCGGTGAATCCGGTCGCGACGGTTCCATCAATTCGATCTTGGCGTTGCCGAGATCGATGTAGGTCATGCGCACACCTTGCTCTGCATTGACCTTGATCACGCCGGCGCTCAGCCCGTACGTCGCGCGCAATTTTTCCAGCGCCGCCGCAAGATCGGGCACGACGATGGATACATGGCTGAGACCGGTAATCATTGGGGATAATTATATAAGTAATTGATTTTAAATAACTTTTTCTGCACGCAGTTCGTTGATGCGAGTATCGCTGAAACCGAGTTCGTCGCGCAGCACCGCTTCGGTGTGTTGGCCCAGCAGTGGCGGTGCGCGGCGGATGCTTGCAGGGGTATCGCTGAAACGAAACGGAATGCCGAGCATTTTGACGGTGCCCGCGGTCGGATGCTCGACGGAAGTCACCATGTCTCGCGCAAGCGCATGCGGCGCCGCCAAGGCCTGTGCCACGCTGTTGATGCGGCCGCAGGGTATGCTCGTCGCCATCAGTTTTGCTATCCAGGTGTCCGCGCCTTCGCGTTTCAATTCAGCCTTGATCAAGGTATCCAGCGCATCGCGATTCATCACGCGATCCGGATTTTTGGTGAACCGTGCATCGCTGGCCCATTCGGCATGGCCAAGCACGCCGGCGAACTTGGCGAACTGCCCGTCATTGCCCACCGCCACCGCAATGCGGTCATCACGCGTCGGGTAGGCGGTGTAGGGCACGATATTCGGATGGCCGTTGCCGAAACGACCGGCGTCCTTGCCCGACACCAGATGATTGGCGGCGACATTCGCCAGCATCGCCAGGCCGCTGTCGAACAGCGACACTTCAACATGCTGGCCGCGGCCGGTGCTGTGGCGCGCGTGCAGCGCGGCAAGGATGGTGTTGCAGGCGAGCATGCCGGTGCAGATGTCGACGATGGCCACGCCGTATTTCATCGGCTCGCCATCGCGCTCACCGGTAATGCCCATCAAACCGGATTCCGCCTGCAGGATGAAATCGTAGCCGGGCAAGCCCGCCTTGGGTCCGGTGGCGCCGTAGCCGGTAATCGAACAACGCACCACGCGCGGCGCATTCTTCCCAAGCCACTCGTTGCTGAAACCCCATTTTTCCAGCGTGCCGACCTTGAAGTTCTCGACCAGCACATCCGATTTTTTGATCAGGCCCGCAAGAACATCCTGCCCGGACTTCACCGCCATGTTCAGCGTCATTGAGCGTTTGTTGCGGTTGACGCCGAGGTAATACGCCGATTCGCCCTCGGCAAACGGCGGCCCCCAGCTGCGGGTGTCGTCGCCACTGCCCGGCGGCTCGACCTTGATCACATCCGCACCCATGTCGCCGAGCATCATCGTGCACAGCGGTCCGGCAAGAATGCGGGTCAGATCGAGGACACGGACGCCGGTAAGCGCGCCTTTGGGTTCTTCAGCCATGGCGTCCGCTGCTTCTAGCGTTTCTTCCTGCGCATCGATGGCGGTGCATTGAGATCGCGCTCGTATCCATCGACGTACTGCTCCAGTTCCTTCTTCGCCTGCACGCGGAATTTCTGGAAATCCGGCTTGCGCCCGGCGAGGAAGGCATCCATGCCCTCGTTCGCTTCGGGCGAACCCCAGACATGGGCCAGCAGCTCCATGCCCTGCTGCCACGACGCGTAGAGATTGTCGGATTCGGCATTCAGCGATTTCTTGGTCATGCGAATGGTCAACGCGCTGTGGCCCTTCATGGTTTCGCACCACTTCAGCGTTTCCTTCAGCAGATCCTTTTGCGGCACGCACTTGTTGATCAGGCCGACTTCGACGGCTTCCCTGGCCGGGAAACGGCGCGCGCAGAAAATCATTTCGCGCGCCAGACGTTCACCGATGATGCGCGGGATGTATTGCGTCGCGCCGACGGTCGGGCAGGCGCCGACTTTGGCGCCGGTCTGGCCCAGCACCGCGTTTTCGGAGGCGATCACCAGGTCGCACCACAGCGCGAGTTCATGTCCGCCGCCCATGCACCAGCCGTTGACCATCGCGATCACCGGGATCGGCAGGCCACGGATGGTCATCGCCAGCCCGAGCATGCGGTCGTTCCACATATAGGCATTGGTGAAATTGAGGCGCTTCATCGCATAAAAATCGCCGCCGGCGGAGAACGACTTGTTGCCCTTGCCGGTGATCACGGCGCAAACGATGGTCGGGTCTTCACGCGTGAATTTCAGCGCATCGATCATTTCGTCCAGCGTTTGCTCGCGGAAGGCATTCAGCACTTTTTCGCGATTGATGGTGATCCACGCCACCTGATCCTTCACTTCATAAAGGATGTCGCCGTATTTTTTTTCATTCGGCTTGCGGGATTTGGACTTTTTGGTTTTTGCGGCCATTGCTTTCCTCACTGGTGGATGCGACGCGGAAAGCGGCGATTTTAGCAGATGCTCCTCTGCCGATTGACAGGCAAGGGCGGTATCTCTATCGTGGTTTCGCGGCGAAAAATATGCAGTTCACAACATGACACTACCGCAACCGGAGGAGTCCCATGAAAACATTGAAGTGGTGGTTCATCGCCGCCTTCTGCGCGCTTGCGCTGCCCGCCCACGCCCAGAATTACCCGGTAAAACCCGTGCGCATCATCGTGCCCTTCGCACCTGCCGGCCCCACTGACAACCAGGCGCGCTGGGCGGCGCAACAGCTCTCGGTCGCACTCGGCCAGCAGTTTCTCGTTGAAAACCGCGGCGGCGCGGGCGGCGTGCCCGGCACCGAGGCCGTGGTGCGCAGCGCGCCCGACGGCTACACCCTGCTCGCCGGTAACCCCGGCCCGCTGACCATTTCACCCAGCGTGCGCAACCAGATGCCTTATGAAACCCTGCGCGATCTGACACCCATCGTGCTGATTGCAAGAAGCGCCAGTTGTATCTGCCTGCACCCCAGCCTGCCCGCGAAAAACGTCAAGGAATTCGTCACGCTGGCCAAGGCGCAGCCGGGCAAGATCAACTACGGCTCACCGGGCGTCGGCACCGTCGGCCACCTCGCCTCCGAACTGTTCGCGTATCAAGCGGGGGTCAAACTGAACCACATTCCGTACAAGGGCGCGGCGCAGTACACCGTCGACCTGATCGCCGGCAACATCGAACTGGCGATCAACCAGTTCGCGATCTCCGCGCCGCTGGTCAAGGCCGGCAAGGTGCGCTGCCTCGGCGCCACCTCGCGCGAACGCACGCCGCTGCTGCCGGAAATCCCGACCATCGCCGAACAGGGCATCAAGGATTTCGAAAGCTACAACTGGAACGGCATACTGGCGCCGGCCGGCACGCCACCCGCCATCATCAACCGCATCGCCGACATCATCTCCAAACAACTGGCAACACCCGAAGGCCGC
>JAKFUJ010000339.1 GCA_021732805.1 Betaproteobacteria bacterium
GATTTACCGATTTGCCTATGGTGAGCGAATTGGAATTTCTGTGCGGCTTTTTCTTTGCACCTATAAAGTGCAATATTCGACTTAAGCACCATCGGTGTGCCTGATTCATGGGCCTGAATTAAAAAATATAATAAAAACAATTACTTATGATCAAAAAAGTGTTTGTCTATCAATATCGGATCAATTCCCGGGAGGAAGTGTTATGGAAGCCGTAAAAATCAGCACAGATACATTGTTCATCCTGCTCGGCGCCATCATGGTGCTGGCGATGCATTCCGGCTTTGCGTTTCTGGAAGTCGGCACGGTGCGGCGCAAGAACCAGGTCAATGCGCTGGTCAAGATACTGACGGATTTCGCGGTATCGACCATCGTTTATTTTTTCGTCGGTTATGGCGTGGCCTACGGTGTGTCGTTCATGGTCGGCGCCGAACAACTGGCCGAGAAAAGCGGCTTTGAAGTCACCAAGTTCTTTTTCCTGCTGACCTTTGCCGCAGCGGTGCCGGCGATCATTTCCGGCGGTATTGCCGAGCGTGCGCGGTTTTATCCGCAGCTGGCGGCCACGGCGGTCATCGTCGGCCTGATCTACCCGTTTTTTGAAGGCATCGTGTGGAATAACCGTTACGGCGTGCAGGCCTGGATCGAGTCGGTTGCCGGTTCCCCCTTTCATGATTTCGCCGGTTCGGTGGTGGTGCACGCAGTGGGCGGCTGGCTGGCGCTGGCTGCGGTGATCCTGCTCGGACCCCGCATCGGCCGTTATCCGAAAGAAGGCGGCGTCGCTGCACAGCCGCCATCGAGCATCCCATTTCTTGCGCTGGGTGCGTGGATCCTCACCGTGGGCTGGTTTGGTTTCAACGTGATGTCGGCGCAGACCATCGACAAGATTTCCGGGCTGGTTGCCGTCAACTCGCTGATGGCGATGTCCGGCGGCATCGTCGCCGCGCTGATCGTTGGTCGTAACGATCCGGGTTTTGTGCATAACGGACCGCTGGCTGGCTTGGTCGCCGTGTGCGCAGGTTCTGATGTGATGCATCCCGCCGGCGCGTTGGCCACCGGCGGTGTCGCCGGTGCCTTGTTTGTCTATATGTTCACGCTGACCCAGAACAAGCTGAAGATCGACGATGTGCTCGGCGTGTGGCCCTTGCACGGTCTGTGCGGTGTATGGGGCGGCATCGCCTGCGGCATTTTTGGATCAAAAGCGCTGGGCGGCCTGGGTGGAGTCAGTCTCACCGCGCAGTTGATCGGCACCGGACTGGGAGTGGTGATTGCGCTGGTTGGCGGTTTTGTTGTTTACGGTGCGCTGAAAGCCGTGGTTGGCATCCGCCTGGATCGGGAGCAGGAATTCAACGGTTCTGATCTGTCGATCCACAAGATTGGTGCGACTTCTGAGCACGAAGCCGGTTGGTAGTTCCCATTGCTGGATCCCAGTGTAAGTCGGTGTCCAGCCCGGCGTCTGTTGCAGTTCGGGGCGCTGATTGCCGGGCTTGCGGTGAAGCTGGTTGTTGACACCAACATCGTCATATCCGGGTTGCTGTGGCTTGGAACGTCGTGGAAAAATGTTGGATTGCAGGACTCGACCCAGGAAGCGATGACCCAGGAAGCGATGACCCAGGAAGCGATGACCCAGGAAGCGAGACTTGACCCCGGAAGACGGAAGACACCCCGGAAGCCTTTTTTAATGTACCAGCGCCTGATAAACCATCTGACGCAATAAAAACCGGTAAGGCAGTCGCGCTGCAGGTGATTGCATCATGAGCACCACGTAAAGCTGCTCCTTCGGATCAATCCAGAAGTACGTGCCCTGCGCACCGCCCCAGTAATAATCACCCACCGAGCCGGGCAGGGGATTGCGGCCGGCTTCGGTGCGCACCGCAAAACCGAGACCAAAACCCTGTCCCATTTCCGCCGAGGGCGCCAGCGCTTCAAAGCGCACCATGTCCGGGCCGATTCCGGTGCCCGGCGGCAGATGATTGGCGGTCATCAGGTCGATGGTCTTGGGCGACACCAGGCGCACGCCGTCGAGTTCACCGCGATTCAGCAAAAACTGGCTGAAGCGTGCGTAGTCCGCTGCCGTGGACACCATGCCGCCGCTGCCGCTCTTGAAGGTTTGCACGGTGGTGATCGGCACGATGTTCGGCACTACGTTTTTCGGCCCCTCGCGCTGCGCGCGTGCGGCGCGGTGGCCCTGCGCGGCGGGCGCGGCGAAACCAGTATCGGGCAGTTTCAGCGGGCCGGTGATGCGCTCTGCGATAAAACGATCGAGCGGCATGCCGCTTACGCGTTCGACAATCACACCCAGCACGTCCACCGACGCGCCATATTCCCAGGTCGTGCCGGGCTGGTGCAGCAACGGCATTTTCGCGAGCGCCGCGATGTACTGGTCGCTGGTGACGTCGCGATTGCCGATTTTCGCTTCGGCGTACATGCGCTTGATCAAATTGGGTGAAGCAGCCGCACCGGTGGGCAGGCCTGACGTGTGACGCAGCAAATCCTGCACCGTCATGCGCTTGCGCTGAGCTTCCGGCGTCAGCGCTGGTTTGCCGTCGGCGCCGGACTTCACGATGCCCACCTGCATGTTTTTCATCTCCGGCAGATACTTGTCGACCGGATCGACAATCGACAGCTTGCCTTCCTCCGCCAGCATCATCACCGCCAGCGAGGCGAAAGGCTTGGTCATCGACGCGATACGAAATATCGCGTCTTCGCGCATCGGCGTTTTGCTTTCCGGATTGAGCGTGCCGAAAGTCTGTGTGTAAGCAATCTTGCCGCGGCGGCCGATGATCAGCACTGCGCCGGGATATTCGCCTTTGGCCGCACCCTCCTGCATGCGCTGTGTAAGGCGCTGCAGACGCTCGGACGACAAGCCGACACTCTCCGCACTGGCCGCGCGTTCGCCACCGGCCGGAGGAGTGGATTGACACGCGCTCAGACCCAGCACACCTGCGAAAACCACGAATCTCAGCCATTTCGACATTTTTGTTCTCCCCCAAAAAGCTGCATGTTAGGTGCAGGTATCGGTCACGCACGAAGTCCCGGCACGCACAACATCAAAGTCACTCAAACAATGAGACGTTGTGGTCAGGTTTTGTAATCATACATTCGACTCATGGGTCGGTGGTTTTGTTGTTTTCGGCGTTGTCCGGGCTAAATTTGCCAAGAAATTTGGATTGCAAGGCTTCCGGTTTTTGTTAATCCGGCGGATAACGCCACTGCGTGGCTCATCCGCCCTACGGTACTGACTGGATTCATGCTATAGCTTTAGCGAGCTCCAAGAATGGCGAAAGCAGTAATCAGAACGTCGCTGTCCCGCGCATCGCATAACATCCCGCGGCATTCGCCGTCCACAGCTCCGCGGATTTTCCATCGACCGCGGGTTGACCATTCACGCTGAAGGTTTCCTGATGAAACAGCGGGTGTGTAGCGCGGTAATCCAGCGTACGCACCGGACGCGGGTCGCTGCGCCGGCATAAATCGAGCAGCAGCGTGGTCTGCAGCGGGCCGTGTACGATCAGGCCCGGATAACCTTCGACTTCGCGGCAGTAGTCGATGTCGTAATGGATGCGGTGTGCGTTGAAAATCAGCGCCGAATAGCGGAACAGCACGGCTTCATTGGTTTGCAGTTCGCGTCGCCATGTTGCTTGTTGCGGCGCCGGTTTGCCGGCAGGTGGTGTTTCACCCGGTTTGGCGGCATCGCGGTAGACGATGTCATGTTCTTCGACGATGGCGACTACGCCACCGGACTTAACGGTGTGCCGGATCATGACGAACACCAGATTGCCGCTTTTGCCTGCCTTGGCATCGACGGAAACCACCTCCGATTCACGACTGATGGTTTCACCGACGCGTACGGGTTGGCGGAAATCGATGCGTCCTCCCGCCCACATCCGCCGCGGCAGCGGCACCGGCGGCAGGAAGCCGCCGCGTTTGGGATGCCCGTCGTGGCTGAGATCGGCGTTGACCGCGGTTTAGAGGAAATACAGCCAGTGGCCGCTTTGTGGTATTGGGTCCCCGGGTTGCGGGTACGGATCGCGGTGGTCCAGCGTTGCGGCCAGTGCGGCCATCGGCCACGCGGCAGCGATGTCGTGATGGGTTTCCTTTTTGCCGATCCACGTGTGCAGATGAGCGATGTCCAGAGTCATGGGTTTGTCCCGGCGTGCAGGTTGATGGAATGTTCAGACATTTTTGAGATAGCGGTTTTCGACATCCCGCCACCATGCTGAATTGACCGCTTCCTCGCGTTCGTTGAAGGTGGCCAGTTCGTGTTCGATGGCCGCAGTGTCGCCGTCGCGTTTGAGGACGGCAAGCACTTTTTTTGCCGCGGCAATCGCCGCCCGGTGGGTCTGCGAAGGGTAGATGCCGAAGCGGTAACCCATGGCTTCGAGTTCACGCGCCGGCAGCGGCGGCGTCTTGCCGCCTTCGAAGATGTTGGCCATGGCCGGTTTGGTGAACGCCCGCGGTATCGCCGCCAGTTCCTCGCGCGACTGCGGGGCTTCGACAAACGCGACATCGGCGCCGGCTTCCAGATAGGCGTGCATGCGGTCCAGCGCGGCCTGTAGCCCTTCGACGGCACGGGCATCGGTGCGGGCGATGATCACCATGTCGGCATCGCGCCGGGTGTCGGCAGCGGCCCTGATCTTGCCGACCATTTCAGCGCAGCTCACCAGTGCCTTGCCTTCGTAGTGGCCGCATTTTTTCGGCGACACCTGGTCTTCGAGATGAAAGCCGGCGACGCCGGTTTTTTCGTACTCGCGCACGCTGCGCACCACGTTGACGGCGTTGCCGTAACCGCTGTCCATGTCGGCGATCACCGGGATGGCGACGGCTTCGACGGTGCGTGCAATCCATGGTAGGATTTCCGACACCGTCAGCAGACCAATGTCGGGATAACCGTTGGCGCGGGAAAATCCGCCGCCGGTGAGATACACCGCGGGAAATCCGGCCGTTTCGATCAACCGCGCGGTGAGCGTGTCGTGGGCGCCGGGCACGACAGCGTAACCGGGGGCCGTGAGCAGTTGGCGCAGTTGCTGACGTGGATTCATGTGAGTGTCTCCGGAGTTTACGCGGCGAGTCGCTTGCGCAGCGCGTAATGCAGGATGCCGCCGTGGCGGTAATACTCGACTTCCTGTGCGGTATCGAGTCTTATTAAAACATTGATTTTATTGATAATTTTATCATTCTTCCGGATGGTGACGGATACTGTGCCGCGAGTGGCGAGTTGGGCGGCGAGGCCTTCGATGTCGATGATTTCACTGCCGTCGAGCGCCAGCGTTTTGCGGGTTGCGCCGGCGGTGAATTGCAGCGGCAGCACGCCCATGCCGATCAGGTTGGAGCGATGGATGCGTTCGAAGGATTCGGCGAGTACCGCGCGCACGCCGAGCAGCAGCGCACCCTTGGCCGCCCAGTCGCGCGAGGAACCGGCGCCGTATTCGGCGCCGGCCACCACCACCAGCGGAATTCCGCTCTGCCGGTAGGCCTCTGCTGCTTCGTGGATGGAAGTGACCGTGCCGGCCGGCATCAGACGGGTGTAACCGCCTTCGTGATCAGGCGTCATTTCGTTGCGGATGCGGATATTGCCGAAAGTGCCGCGGGTCATCACGTCATGATTCAAGCGGCGCGCCGCAAAACTGACGAAATCGCGCGGCTTGATGTCCAGTGATTGCAGATAACGACCGGCGACGGTGCTCGGCGTGATCGCGCCGATCGGCGAGATGTGATCGGTGGTCAGCATGTCGCCGAACATCGCCAGTATGCGCGCGCCGCGCACGTCGGCGACTGGCGGCGGTGCGGCCTGCAGGTTTTCAAAAAACGGCGGGCGACGGATGAAGGTACTGTGTTCATTCCAGCCGAACGTGGGGCCGCCGGGGCCGGCGACGGCGCGCCACGCCGGGGTGCCGGCTTCGATATCGGCATAACGCGCTGCATACAACGCGGGTTTGAGCGTGGCGTCGATGATCGCGCGCACTTCGGCGTCGTCGGGCCACAGTTCATGCAGCCACACCGGTTTGCCGTCGCTGCCGTTGCCCAGCGGTTCGCTGGTCAGATCCTTGCTGATGGTGCCGGCCAGCGCATAGGCAACCACCAGCGGCGGTGCGGCGAGGAAATTGGCTTTGACCGACGGATGGATGCGGCCTTCGAAATTGCGGTTGCCCGACAGCACGGCGACGGCTGCGACATCGTGGCTTTCAATCGCCTCAGCCAGGGCTTCGGCCAGCGGGCCGGAATTGCCCATGCAGGTCATGCAGCCGAACCCGGCGATGGCGAATCCCAGCTCGGCGAGGGGCGCCAGCAGCTGGTTGTGTTCAAGGTAGTCGGCGACCACGCGCGATCCCGGCGACAGCGAGGTCTTGACCCATGGCGGCGTCTTCAGGCCGCGCGCGACGGCATTGCGCGCCAGCAAGCCGGCGGCGACCATCACCGACGGATTGGCGGTGTTGGTGCAACTGGTGATCGCGGCGATCAGCACGTCGCCGTTGCGCAGGCCGTGGGTGCGGCCCCGCACCGGCACGGGGTCGCGCGATCCGGGGTGCGCAGTGTCGAACGCGGCGGGGACTGCCGACAGCGGTGTGCGCTCGTGCGGGCGGCGCGGGCCGGCGATCACGGGTTCGACCGCACCGAGATCGATGTCGATGATGCTGCTGTAATCCGCCACCGGCGTCGCCGCGTCGCGCCACAGGCCTTGCGCGCGGGCATAGGCTTCGACCCGCGCCACATGCGCCGGCGTGCGGCCGGTCAGACGCAGGAAGCGCAGGGTTTCGGCGTCGATCGCGAAGTAGCCCATGGTCGCGCCGTATTCCGGCGTCATGTTGGCGATGGTTGCGCGTTCGGGCAGCGCCAGCGCGTCGACTCCGGGACCGAAATATTCGACGAATTGTCCGATCAGCCGGTGCTGGCGCAGGGTCTGCGTGATGGTCAGCGCGAGATCGGTGGTGGTGACGCCGGGCCGCAGCTTGCCTCCGAGACGGCAACCCGCCACCCGCGGCACCAGCATGGAAACCGGTTCGCCGAGTGCTGCCGTGCCGCCCTCCAGGCCGCCGACTCCCCAGCCGACGATGCCCAGCGCGTTGATCATCGGCGTATGGCTGTCCATGCCGAGTACCGAATCGGGAATCGCCAGCAGGCGTCCGTTGTCGCCGGGCTGCGCGCAGACCACCTCGGCGAGGTATTCGAGATTGATCTGGTGGCAGATGCCGGAGCCGGGCGGGATCAGGCGTAGATTGGAATACGCCTGTGCGCCCCAGCGCACGAACTCATAACGCTCGCGGTTGCGTTCGAATTCCAGCGCCATGTTGCGCTCGATGGCGTCGGCGCTGGCGGTGTGATCGGCCATCACCGAATGATCGAGGATGAAATCCACCGGGATCAGCGGATTGATGCGCTGTGGATCACCGCCGAGCCGCACCATGGCGTCGCGCATCGCGGCCATGTCGCCCATCAGCGGTATGCCGGAGGAATCAACCATCAGCACGCGCGCCGGCAGGAAGCCGATTTCGCGATCCGAATCGCGGGTCTTCAGCCAGTCGGCCAGCGCAAAAAGGTCCGCTGTTTCGGCGTTACCTGCAGCGTGACGGCGCAGCAGGTTTTCGAGGACGATTTTCAGCGTCACCGGCAGGCGCGATATGCCGGTGAGTCCAAGGCGTTCCGCCTCGACGAGGCTGTAGTAGTCGTAGCTTTTGCCGCCGGCATCGAGCACGGCCCGGGTTTTATGGCTGTCGAAATTCATGGGCAATGTGCTTTCAGCGTTTTTTGGATTTTTTTGTTTTCTGATCCATTTTTTCCACGGTCTCGCGCTCGATGCGGTAATAGTCCTCGAGGCCGATCAGGTCTTCCACCTGCTTGCGGGCGGTGACGAACTCTTTTTCGGTGATGCCGGTGTAGTCGCCGGTTTTTTTCAGCTCCGCCATCGCCTTGCGCATGAAATGGAACTGCACGCCGACGGCGAGGATGGCGTCGATGCAGCCGGCGTAGCCCATGTCTTCCAGCTGTTTGAACGAATACAGCGGGCGGCCGTCGCGGTTGCCGCGGCTCTGCACATACACCATCGGCAGTTTGCATTGTTTGGGTGTTTTTCTGGTTTCTTCCGGCGTGCGCGGAAATATCAGGCCCATGTCGGCGCCCTGGTCGCGCGCCAGGTTGACGCGCTTGACGGCTTCGCCGAAGCCCTGTTCGCGGCAGGCATCGGAGCGCGCGATGATCACGAAATCCCTGTCGCTTTGGTCGCGCTGCTCACAGGCCATGCGGATCTTGTCGCGGAACTCGTTGATCGGAATGTTGTGCGCGACGTAGTTGTGGTAATGCGCGCGTTTGGGAAACAACTGGTCCTCGATATGCACGCCGGCGATGCCGGCGCGTATGCATTCACGCACCGTGCGCATGGTGTGCAGCGGTTCGCCCCAGCCGGCGCCGGCGTCCATGATCACGGGGATGTTTACCGCGTTGGCCATGCCGGCGGCGACGTTGATCTGTTCGTTCATGGTCAGCAGCGGCTCGCTGATCGTCGTGCTGCCGCCGGTGACAAAACCGCCGTTATAGACGGTCTTGAAGCCCACGCTCTCGGCGAGTTTGGCGGTGATCGGGTCGTAGGCGGAGGGCAGTTCGAGAAATTTTCCGGCTTTGACCAGCGCGCGGAGTTTGGTGGTGGTGCGTATCATGGGATTTCCTTTCAGTGGGTAATGAAGTCGTATACCAGTTTGCAATTCAGCGTGATGATCACCGCAGTCATCATCCATGCCGTGGTGGTCAGCCAGCGCGGGCTGACGAATTCCTTCATCTTGGCGCGATCCGAAGTGAGCCGGACCAACGGCACCACGGCAAACGGCAATTGCAGGCTGAGGATGACCTGCGACAGGATCAGCAGCCTCGCGATCCCGGATTCGCCGTAGAGTGCGGTGATAATCACCGCCGGCACGATGGCAACCAGCCGCGTGATCAGGCGCCGCAGCCAGGGCGGCAGCCGGATGTCGAGGAAACCCTCCATCACGATTTGCCCGGCGAGGGTGCCGGTGACCGCGGAATTCTGTCCGGAGGCGAGCAGCGCCACCGCGAACACGACACCGGCCGCAGTGGCGCCAAGCAGCGGCGTGAGCAGCCGGTGCGCGTCCTGGATTTCGGCGATTTCGGTGTTGCCCGTGGCATGAAAAGTTGCCGCGGCGACGATCAGGATGGAAGCGTTGATCAGCAACGCCGCGAACAGCGCAATGGTCGAGTCGGCAGTGGCGTAGCGGATCGCTTCACGCCGTCCGCTGACGGATTCATCAAAGCGGCGGGTCTGCACGATCGACGAATGCAGGTACAGATTGTGCGGCATCACGGTGGCGCCGAGGATGCCGATGGCGATATACAGCATTGCCGGGTCGGTGACGATCTGCGGTGACGGCATGAACCCACCGGCGACGGCGGCCCAGTCCGGCTGCGAGAGCATGATTTCATAGGCAAAACAGCCGCCGATCAACATGATCAGCGACACGATCAGCGCTTCCATGTAGCGAAAACCGTACGATTGCAGCAACAGGATCAGCAGCACATCGGCCACGGTGATGATGACGCCGGCGAGCAGCGGAATGCCGAACAGCAGGTTGAGCGCGATCGCGGTGCCGATGACTTCAGCAAGGTCGGTGGCGCAGATCGCCAGTTCGGCAAGGACCCATAACACCAACGCGATCGGGCGCGGGTAATGGTCACGGCAGGCTTGCGCGAGGTCGCGTCCGGAGACGATGCCGAGCCGTGCCGACAACGCCTGCAGCACCATTGCCATCAGGTTGGCGATCAATACTACGGACAGCAGTGTGTAGCCGAAGGCGGAGCCGCCGGCAATCGCGGTCGCCCAGTTGCCGGGGTCCATGTAGCCGACGGCGACCAGATAGCCGGGGCCGCTGAACGCGAACAGCTTGCGCGCGATGCCCGCAGTCCTCGGCACGGCTATCGAGCGGTATGCCTCGGGCAGGCTTGCCGAAGTGCGCAGGTTGCGCCAGCCGTCGTCGTTGGCGCCGGCAGGGCCGTTGGCGGGCATCGATGCGGGTCGCTATTGTGCTGTGATGCCGGCGTCCCTGATCACTTTTTGCCACTGCGCCAGGTCGGTTTTGATGATGCGTGCGAATTCGTCGGGCGGCATGCCGCCGGGCTCGAAGCCGCGGTCGGCGAGGAACTGTTTGATGTCGGGCCGGGACAGTCCTTTGACGATTTCGTTATAAAGTCTGGTGGTGACTTCACCGGGTGTTTTGGCCGGCGCCAACAACCCGTACCAGGTCAGCACTTCAAAGCCGGGCAGCACTTCAGCCACGGCGGGGATGTTCAATTCCTTGAGCGCCGGTACAGGTTCTTTGCAACTGGTGCCCAGCGCGCGCAGCTTGCCCGAGCGCACCAGCGGCATCAGCCCCGGCACACTGCTGAAGGTGATCATCACATGGCCGCCGGCGAGATCGGCGAGGGACGCGCCGGTGCCTTTGTATGGCACGATCAGGAAGTCGATTTTCGCCATCTGCTTCAGCAGTTCGCCTGAAAGATGCG
>JAKFUJ010000317.1 GCA_021732805.1 Betaproteobacteria bacterium
GCAGCAGATCATGAGCAATACCAGCAAAATCCTGATTGACCAGAAAAGCGGCGGCAACCTGTTGTATCTGCCTCTCGACAAGCTGATGCAGTCGGTCGCCGCGGGCGGAGCCGTCGATACCGCGGCTGCCGCCAAGCCGGTGGATCCTGCCGCCGATGGCAGTGCGCGCGGGCGTGAAGCCTTCCGCAGCCGTGACCGGGAGGGCCGCTGATGAAACGCAATCTTGCCCCGTTCGTGATCGGCTTTGCCGTATTGCTGCTGATCGCGTCCATGTCGATGTTCATTGTGGATCAGCGCCAGAACGCCATTGTGTTCAGGCTGGGGGAGGTTGTTGCGATCAAGAAGGATCCCGGTCTGTTCTTCAAGATACCGCTGCTCGATAACGTGCGTTATTTTGATATTCGCATCCTGACCATCGATTCCGCCGAACCGGAGCGTTTCCTGACTTCGGAAAAGAAAAACGTGCTGGTGGATCTGTTTGTCAAGTGGCGCATCGTCGATGTGCGCGAATACTATATTTCGGTTGGCGGTGAGGAGTCGCGGGCGCAGACACGGCTGCTGCAAACCATCAATGACGGTTTGCGCGCCGAGTTCGGCAATCGTACGGTGCACGACGTGGTGTCCGGCGAGCGCGACAAAATCATGGAGTTGATGCGCAAAAAGGCCAATGAGGACGCTTCAAAAATTGGTGTCGAAGTGCTCGACGTGCGCCTGAAGCGCGTTGACCTGCCGCAGGAAGTCAGCGGTTCGGTCTACGGCCGGATGGAGGCCGAGCGCAAGCGCGTGGCCAATGAACTGCGCTCAACCGGCGCCGCGGAGTCCGAGAAAATCCGCGCCGACGCCGACAAGCAGAAGGAAGTCATATTGGCGGAAGCCTACCGCGATGCACAGCGCATCAAAGGTGAAGGCGATGCCAAGGCCTCTGCGAATTATGCGAAGGCCTACGAGGTCAACCCCGAGTTCTACTCTTTTTACCGCAGCCTTGAGGCGTACCGCGCGAGTTTCAAGAACAAGAACGATGTGCTGGTGCTGGAGCCGAATTCGGAGTTCTTCAAATACTTTAAATCCGGCGGCAAGACCGGCGGCAAGTGATCCCGGGTACTTTCGCGGTCACCGGGTTCGCCGGTGAGCCGCACCGGCTGTGGCATGAGTGACACCTTGTTGGCAGCCTTTGCCCTGATGCTGGTGCTGGAGGGGGCGCTGCCTTTTCTGCTGCCGGCAGTATGGCGGGAAACCTTCCGCCGCATGACCGAATTGAGCGACGGGCAATTGCGGTTCATCGGCCTCTCCTCGATGCTCGCCGGTTTGCTGCTGCTTTATTTCGCGCGCGGCTGAGTCGCCAAGCTTCTATAATATGCGGGTTTTTGCGTTATCAAGCCTGATCGTTGGCGTTTTTTCATGAGAACCTGGCTGCTGCCCGAATACATCGAGGATATCCTGCCCGGCGAGGCCCGCCGCATAGAGCAGGTGCGCCGCCGCATACTCGATGATTTTGCGGTGCATGGTTATGAGCTGTTGATGCCGCCGTTGCTCGAATATGTCGATTCGCTGCTGACCGGCACCGGTCACGACCTGGATTTGCAGACTTTCAAGCTGGTGGATCAATTGTCCGGGCGCATGCTCGGAGTGCGTGCCGATATCACCCCGCAGGTTGCCCGCATCGATGCGCATCTGCTCAATCGCAGCGGTGTGACCCGGCTGTGTTACGCCGGCAGTGTGCTGCGCACAATGCCCGACGGTCTGAACCGGACGCGCGAGCCGCTGCAGATCGGCGCTGAAATTTACGGTCATCGCGGTATCGAAAGTGATGTCGAAGTGCAGCGCCTGATGCTGCGCGCACTGCAACTGGCGGGCGTGCGCGAAGTCTCCGTCGATATCGGTCATGTCGCCATTTTCCGGGCGTTATTGCGGCGCGCGAAAGTGTCGCGCGGGCTGGAAGCCGATCTGTTCCAGGCCATGCAGGCCAAGGATGCGCCGGCGATTACCGCGTTGGCGCGCAAGCTGGATCGCAGCACCCGCGCCGCGCTGGCCAGCCTGCCTGAACTGTATGGCGGCGCCGAGGTGCTGACACGGGCGCGGCGGATGCTGCCCGCGTTGCCGGAAATCCGGGCGGCATTGCGCGATCTGTCGGCGCTGTCAAAGCAGCTGGCAGATCGGGTGCATATCCGCAGCTTTGATCTTGGTGAACTGCGCGGCTACCACTATCACAGCGGCGTGGTATTCGCGGCCTATGCCAATGGCCGGCCCAATGCGATGGCGCAGGGCGGGCGTTATGACGAGGTCGGCAAGGCTTTTGGACGCGCGCGTCCGGCGACCGGATTCAGCATGGATCTGCGCGAACTGGCTGCTGCGGGCAGCGCTCCACAGCGGGAATCGCGGGTGCTGGCGCCATACCGTCCCGGTGACCGGGCGCTGCAGCAGCGCATTGCCGGTCTGCGCGCGCGCGGCATTGTCGTGGTCGAGGAAATGCCGGGCCATGCCCGGTTTCGCGGCGAACTGGATTGCGCGAGGAGGATGGTTCGTCGAAACGGCCGCTGGATTTTGCAGAAAATTGATTAAGAATAGTAAATAAGTAATTGATTTTATTGATAAATATTTATGACGCCAGTGCGTCATTTGAATGAAAAGGCAACAGTGTTATGAGCAGGAATGTAGTGGTCATCGGCACCCAGTGGGGTGACGAAGGCAAGGGCAAGATCGTCGACTGGCTGACTGACCGTTCGCAGGGCGTGGTGCGTTTTCAGGGCGGGCACAACGCCGGGCATACGCTGGTGATCAATGGCAAAAAAACGGTGCTGCACCTGATTCCGTCCGGCATCCTCCGCGACAAGGTGGCCTGTTATATCGGCAACGGCGTGGTGATTTCGCCGGAGGCGCTGCTCGACGAGGTCGATACCCTGAAGGCGGCCGGCGTTGATGTCGCAGGGCGCCTGAAAATCAGCGAAGCCTGTCCGCTGATCCTGCCTTATCACGTGGCGCTGGATCGTGCCCGCGAAGCGGCCAAGGGCGCCGGCAAGATCGGCACCACCGGCCGCGGCATCGGCCCGGCCTATGAAGACAAGGTCGCGCGGCGGGCGATTCGCTTGCAGGATTTGTTCCACCGCGAACGTTTTGCCGCCAAGCTCGGCGAAGTGCTCGATTTCCACAACTTCGTGCTGAAAAACTATTTCCGCGCGGACATCGTGCCGTTCCAGAAAACGCTGGACGACACGATGGCGTTTGCCGAGCGCATCAAGCCGATGGTCGCCGATGTGCCGCGGCTGCTGTATGAAGCGCAGCAGGCCGGCAAAAATCTGCTGTTCGAGGGTGCGCAGGGAACCTTGCTCGACGTCGATCACGGCACCTATCCGTTCGTCACTTCAAGCAACTGCGTGGCCGGTGCCGCGGCGCCGGGCGCCGGCATCGGTCCGCAGAGCCTGCATTACGTGTTGGGCATCACCAAGGCCTACACCACGCGTGTCGGCTCGGGACCGTTTCCGACCGAACTCGATGATGACATCGGCCGCCAGATCGCCACCCGCGGCAATGAAGTCGGCGCCACCACCGGCCGGCCGCGACGCTGCGGCTGGTTCGATGCCGCGGCCCTGAAGCGTTCAATCCAGATCAATGGTGTGTCCGGTCTGTGCGTGACCAAGCTCGATGTACTCGACGGCATGGAGAGCGTGCAGATCGGTGTCGGCTACAGGATGAATGGCGTCGCGCGCGACATCCTGCCCTTCGGTGCAGAGCTGTTATCCGAATGCCAGCCGGTGTATGAAGAAATGCCGGGCTGGAAAGGCAGCACGGTGGGCGTCACGCGTTTTGATGATCTGCCGGTGGCTGCGCGCAATTACCTCGACCGCATGCAAGCGGTGTGCGGCGTGCCGATCGATATTGTTTCCACTGGAGCGGATCGCGAACACACCATCGTTCGCCGTCATCCGTTCGACTGAGTCTGAATGACAAAGAGTGTGGAGCGCGGAGTGATGAGTAAAGAAACATCACCCCGCGGCCATCACTGTACTTTGGTGCCCAGAAGAGGACTCGAACCTCCACGGTATTACCCGCCAGCACCTGAAGCTGGTGCGTCTACCAATTCCGCCATCTGGGCGAGGGCGGGATTCTAGCCCATGAAAGCCGTTTATTCAAATGAAAAAACCTAAAAAAAATACCTCCAAAAATACTCCCTCCGGGCAAACCCCGAGGCGCGCCCGTGATCCCTTCATGGCGCGTGAAGCTGAACGTTATGAACACCCGGTACCCAGCCGCGAATTGATACTCGAAGTCCTGGTGGAGGCCGGCGTGCCGATGGAAGAACAGGATCTTGCCAAGCAGCTAGATATAGGCAAACGCGATAGCGATGCCTTTGCCCGGCGCATCGGCGCGATGGAGCGCGATGGCCAGATCATGCGCAATCGCCGCGGCGATCTGTGCGTGGTTGAAAAACTCGATTTGATCCGTGGCCGCGTACTGGGGCACAAGGACGGTTTCGGCTTCCTGCAGCGCGAAGACGGCGGCCAGGATCTGTTTCTCGGTTCAGGGGAGATGCAGAAAGTGTTGCACGGCGACCGCGTGATGGCGCGTATCAGCGGTCTGGATCGTCGCGGCCGGCCTGAAGGCAAAATTGTTGAAGTGCTGGAACACGGTCAGACGCGTTTTGTCGGTCGCCTGCACATTGAGCATGGCGTGACTTTTGTGACTGCCGAAGACAAACGCATCAGCCAGGAATTCGTGGTCCCGACGGGCGAAGCGGGCAAGGCGAAGGTCGGGCAGGTGGTGACGGTGGAAATCATCAACCAGCCGGGTCGCCATGCGCAGCCGCTGGCGCGGGTGGTCGAAATTCTCGGCAACTATGCCGACCCCGGTATGGAGATCGAAATTGCGTTGCGCAAGCATGCGTTACCGTGGATATTCCCGCCCGAGGCCGAGGCGATTGCGGCAAAACTGCCGAAGACGGTGCGCAGCGCCGACCATAAGGGCCGTGAAGATTTGCGCGACATGCCGCTGGTCACCATCGACGGCGAAACCGCGCGCGATTTTGATGATGCCGTGTATTGCGAACCAGACGGCAGCGGATTCCGCCTGGTGGTGGCGATCGCCGATGTCAGCCATTACGTGCAGGTTGGAGATGCGCTGGACAGCGAGGCGCGCGAACGCGGCAATTCGGTGTACTTTCCTCGGCGGGTGATTCCGATGCTGCCGGAAGCGATATCAAACGGCCTGTGTTCGATCAATCCGGATGTCGAGCGGCTGGCGATGGTCTGCGACATGCGGATCGATGCGCACGGCGACATTAAAAAATACAGGTTTTATCCGGCAGTGATGCTGTCGCATGCGCGTTTCACCTATACCGAAGTCGCAGCCATCCTCGAAGACCCCAAAAGTGCTGCGGCGCGCAAGCGCAAGGCGCTGGTGCCGCATCTGGAAGTGTTGTACCGGCTGTATCACCAGCTGGCGAAAGCGCGCAAGAAACGTGGCGCCATCGATTTTGAAACCACCGAAACCCAGATGATTTTCGACGACAAGGGCAAGATCGAAAATATCATTGCCGTGGTGCGCAACGACGCGCACCGCGTGATCGAGGAATGCATGCTGGCGGCCAATGTCTGCGCGTCGGATTTCCTGCGCGAACGTGAACATCCGATGCTGTATCGCGTGCATGAAGGGCCGACAGCGGAGAAGCTTGAGGCTTTGCGCGATTTCCTCAAGGGATTCGGGCTGCAGCTGAGCGGTGGCGATACCCCGCACGCCTCCGATTATGCAAAGCTGCTGACTAAAGTCAAAGGCCGTCCGGATGAACAACTGCTGCAGACAGTGATGCTGCGCTCGCTGAAGCAGGCCGTGTACACACCGAAGAACAATGGCCACTTTGGTCTGGCTTATGAATCATATGCCCATTTCACGTCGCCAATCCGGCGTTATCCGGACCTGCTGGTGCATCGCGCGATCAAGGCCGTGCTCAAAGGGAGTAAATACGAGCCCGGCGACTGGCAGCAACTGGGCGCACAATGCTCGATGACCGAGCGCCGCGCCGACGAGGCGACACGCGATGTCACAGCCTGGCTCAAATGTTATTACATGCGCGACCGTGTTGGTGAAGTGTGCATGGGCAGTGTTGCCGGCGTCGCCGCATTCGGCGCATTTGTCGCGCTGGATGATGTGTATGTTGAAGGACTCGTGCACATTTCGGATCTGGGCAAGGACTATTTCAAATATGACGCCGGCAAACATGAACTGATGGGGGAGCGTACCAGGCAGCGTTATCGCCTCGGTGACCGGGTACGGGTGAAGATCGCCAAGGTCGATTTGAATGCCGCGCGCATCGATTTTGTTTTGGCATAAATTATTAATTAAATCAATTACTTATGATATCTTCTGAAGGGGAATGTTCCTATAATCCGGATCCAACCCCCACCGTCATGCCGGCGAAACCGGCATCCAGTGTTTTTGCGCAAATGGTTGCTGGATTCCGGCGTGCGCCGGAATGACGATTCGGTTCTGAAACGTTGTTCAGAATAAGCGGGCTGTCATGAGTGAATTGCATCTGATCCACGGCTTTCATGCGGTGATCAGCCGCCTGCGCCAGAGTGCAGGTGCGGTCAGCGAGATTTATCTCGACAGTTCGCGTCGCGACCAGCGCACGAAAGACCTGCTGGCGCTGGCAGAAACGCGCGGCGCGCGGGTCATGCTGGTCGACGCCAAACGCCTCGACGGCATGACCGGACAGGCGCGGCATCAGGGTGTGGCGGCGCGTGTTGAAGCCGTGCGCCTGCCGACGCACATCGAAGATGTGCTGGACGATCTGACCGAGCCGCCGCTGCTGCTGCTGCTCGACGGCGTGACGGATCCGCATAACCTTGGCGCCTGCCTGCGCGTCGCCGACGGCATGGGCGCGCATGCGGTGATTGCGCCGAAAGATCACGCCGTCGGGCTCAATGCCACGGTGGCCAAGGTCGCCAGCGGTGCAGCCGACAGCGTGCCCTACATCATGGTCACCAACCTTGCGCGCACCATGCGTGAACTCAAGGAACGCAATATCTGGCTGATCGGCGCCGACCAACGCGCGGAACAGGATTTATACGGCGTCAAACTGGATGGCGCACTGGGCTGGGTGCTCGGCGCCGAGGGCGAGGGCATGCGCCGGCTGACCCGCGAAACCTGTGACGAACTGGCGAAGATTCCGATGCTGGGCAGTGTTGAAAGCCTGAATGTGTCGGTGTCGGCGGGGATCTGCCTGGCTGAAGCTCGCCGCCAGCGGCGCTCATGATCGCTCCGCACTCATCACTCATCACTCATCACTGGCACTGTCGTGGGCGTTGAAATCAAACTGACCGACCGCGATCTGCCGGTATCGCCGGCGCTGGTGGATTTTCTTCATCGCCGCATCCACGGTCGCGCTGCCGATGGGTTGTGGCACGATCAAGTTACGGAAGTGCTGGTACCGTCCGAAGCCGAAAAGCGGCTGGAGCATGCGCGCGACGTCGCCGAATCAGTCGTTGCCCATCCCATCGGCCAGCGCGTGATTTTCCGCGCCTATGAGCTGTTTACCGCGCTGCTCACCGGGGACGCGGCGAAACTGGATGCGTTTCACCGCCGCTTCCGTTTCATCCTGGTCATCGGTTGTCCGCGCCATGGCGGCACTTACCTGACCAAGCAGTTGTTTCGCGTGCTGGGACAGGATCCGCAGCAGGTGTCCGGTGTCATTGCGCACGACGGTTTCCCGGATGGGGCGCCATTCAGTTTTGGCGACGGTCACAGCGGATACACGCACATGCTGTTGCAGACCGCCGAATACCTGGCGATGGTCGAAGCCTGGTTTGGCGATCAGCCGGCGATAGACGGCAAGATCATCGTGCCCAAAAAAGCCACCAAGGCGGCTTACCAGGGCGGATTTTTTCGCACCGTGTTCGGCGCCGATGCCGAATACCTGATCACGCTGCGTCATCCGCTGGCGGCGTGCATTTCCACTTATGAAAAATCCGGCGGACTGCCGACAAATGGCCTGTTCAACCCACGCAGCAACATCGAGTTCTGGGGCGCTGCGCGACCTGGAGACATCGGGGGCCACGCCAGAGCAGACGCAAAGCATGCGCTATATCGATGCCTACCTCGGCTACTGGCGCTACTACCATCTGCAACTGGGCGGCAGCGGCCTCGCGCAGGACCAGCGCTGGCAGATGGTGGCCTACGGCCGCGAGCGCCTGATGCAACTGGCCGAAGGGTTGTACCGGCGTTTCGGCGTAGCCGGGCCGGTAGAGGATTTCCAGGTGGAGCGCAAACTGGAACGTCATCCGGACTGGGTTGATGCCAGCGATATGGCGTTGCATCAAATTGCAACGATCTGGCGTGCGCAGGGCCTGTCTTTTCCGCTCGAGCAACTGGCGGAAGGCTGGTAATATGACGACGGCGTGAAGACTGTGTGAATTGTCACGCTGCCCCGCAAAAAACCCTTGCCGACCCTGACGCTGGCGGGGGTTTCTCGTCTATAATCTGAGGAGTATTCGGTCGGCCGTGGGAAGTTGTTGCTGCATGGGTTGCTGCAATGCTCAACCGCGTATGCCGCCGGAACAACATGTTCAGGGGGTTTTATGGCGAAGACTGCTCCGCACCGCGTTCCATCTGCGTATCGTGCACTTCCGGATTTTATCCGTCCTTCCGCGGCAGCACTGGCGGTCGCAGCCTGCTTCTGCAGCCCGGTATACGCCAATCCGACTGCCCCCACAGTGGTTAATGGCGCGGCGACTTTCGCCACCGCCGGCAACATCCTCAACATCACCAACAGCCACAACGCGATCATCAACTGGGGTTCATTTTCGATCGGCATCAATGAACTGACCAAATTCATTCAACCCTCGGCGCTGTCGGCCGTGCTCAATCGCGTGATCGGCCAGGATCCCTCGGCCATCCTCGGCGCCCTGCAATCCAATGGCCGCGTGTTCCTGATCAACCCCAACGGGATCGTGTTTGGCGCGGGGGCGCAGATCAATGTCGCCGGGCTGGTGGCCTCGACGCTGAACCTGAGCAACGATGATTTCCTCAACAACCGCATGCGCTTCACCGACGGCGCCGGCGCCGGCAGCGTGGTGAACAACGGCAGCATCACCGGCGGCAGTGTTTATCTGATCGGCAACGCAGTGACCAATAATGGTTTGATCACCAGCCCCAATGGCGAAGTCATGCTGGCTGCGGGCAACAGCGTGGAACTGGTCAACCCCGGAACGCCCAACCTGCGTGTGGAAATCGTCGCGCCCGACAACGAAGCGCGCAACCTCGGCACCATCTCTGCCGACGCGGGACGCATCGGCATTTACGCCGGGCTGATCAACAACAGCGGCACCCTCAATGCCAGCAGCGCGGTCGCTGAGGGCGGAAAGATCCTGCTCAAGGCGAAAAAGGACATTACGCTGGCTTCGACCAGTGTTCTCGATGCGAGCGGGAGGGGCGGCGGTGAAATCATTGCCTTTGCCGACAATAACATGCATGTCGACGGTACGTTGAATGCATCGGCGCCGGTCAGCGGCAACGGCGGTTTCATTGAAACCTCGGGTAAAAACCGGGTGACGATTGCCGATACCGCGTTTATTACGACCGCGGCGGCGCAGGGCAACACCGGTACCTGGCTGATTGATCCGACCGATTTCGTGATCGCGGCCTACGGCGGCGATACCACGGGCGGTGCAATTGCCGGGCAACTGGCGACGACCGACGTGGTCATTACCTCGACCGGCGGCAGTGGTTTTTATGGCGGGTCCAACGGCGATATCCTGGTTGATGACTCGATCACGTGGTCCTCTTCCAACAGCCTGACCCTGACCGCAGTGCGCAATGTTGAAGTCAATCAAGCCATCACAAACTCCGGCTCAGGCGGATTAAACCTCTATGCCGGATGGGATGGTGTGAGTAGTTCATCTGCGCCGACCCTGCTGGCTGGTATCGGAAATATCAATGTCAACCAGCCAATCTCGGTGGGTAACACTATTAATATGTTGGCCGGCGGCGCCGTGCTGATCGGTGCTCCAGTGCTGGCCACTGGCGCTTCTTTCTGCTGCGGTAATGGCGCCAATGCCGCCATCAATATCAGTGGCAGCAGTGTCACGATCAACGCACCGGTTAACGCTTTGGGCGGTAATGGTGCTGGTGGTGCCGCCGGCGGCAATGCCACGATAACGCTGATGTCCAGCGGTGGCATGGCAATCAACAACAACGTTCATGCCATCGGCGGCCAGGGTGGTTCCGGCTCGGGAAATGGCGGGCGCGGCGGCGACGGTGTGGTCAACGCGATAGTGGGCGGTACGCTGACCATAGGATCCTCAGGCAATGTGCTCGGACAAGGCGGCAACGGCGGTAATGCCTATGGCGGCACCGGCGGCCGCGGCGGCGACGGCAAGGTCATGTTGTCGGCAGTCGGCGGCATCACGGTTGCGAGCGGTGCGCTGGTTCGGGGCAGAGGCGGCAGAGGGGGTTCCGGCGCTTCTGGTTTCTCCGGCTCCTAT